>NZ_JBFRPB010000056.1:0-95620 GCF_041471785.1 Vibrio sp. 10N.261.51.C6
TTGTGTATAAGAGACAGCCTAATAAGGTGCCTTTTGTCATTTCTTTATCTAAGCAACGCTATTTAGCTTAGGTTTTAACTCTTTTCGCGTCAAAGTTTCACTGTAATCATGACTGAAGTGGTCAACTTGAATCGCTGCGTAGCGAAGTTTGTCTGCTGCAATGATTTGGTCAACTTCGTCTTGAGTAAGAACATCTGCCGCCAGTGCTTGAGCAAGTTTATCTTGCAATAGACCTTTACGAGCCACTTTGCCCTCTTTCACTGCTTTGAAGATCTTACGTTCGAGAGGCTTGATGCTGTACATCGCATTGAACGCATTCTCCATTAGGCCAACACTATCCTCTTCTTCTTTGCCTATGTAGCAAAGGTGAGTTAGACGTTCACGGTGTGCACCCGGAGTCATCAAGCTTTCTGCCAGTTGTACCGTTAGATTATCACTTGGTTTTTCAAAGTGGTTACCGACAGGGAAAACTAGACCTTTAAGTACTTTACCTACCATCTTGTTCGGGAAGTTTCTGTACGCTTCTTGTAGCGATTTAGCCGCGTTATGGAAACAGTGTTGAACCGCGTAGTGTACGTAGTCTAGGTCAGCTTGTTGACGACCTTCATCTTCATACTTCTTAAGCGCTGCAGACGCCATGTATAGGTAACTTAGACCATCACCTAGACGTGCAGAGATAAGCTCTTTACGTTTCAGTTCGCCACCTAGTGTAAGCATTGCGAAATCCGCACTCACTGCAAGCGCACGGCTCAAGCGAGTTAAGTCTTGGTAGTAAGGCTTCGTTGGACCGCTCATATCCGCTTTAATGAACTTAGAGCCTGTCAATGCCGCACCGAACGCACCAAACGTGTTCTTAGTTGCGTGAGAGATATGCTTGAACAACAAGTTATCGAAATCCTTCGCACCTTGCTTCTCATCTGGGTTTGCTGCCGCTTCCATTTCGCTTAGCACGTATGGGTGACAACGTGTCGCACCTTGACCGAAGATCATCAGGTTGCGAGTTAAGATGTTCGCACCTTCTACTGTGATAGCAACTGGAATACCTAGGTAAGGCGCAGCTAAGTAGTTCATTGGACCATCTTGAATTGCACGACCAGAGTGGATATCCATTGAATCATTCAGGATAGTACGCGCCATTTCTGTCATGTGATATTTCGCGATAGCCGTAACGATACCCGGCTTCTCTTTCATATCGAGTGAAGTAGTTGTTAGTGTACGAGTCGCTTCTAGTAGATACGTTAAGCCACCAATACGACCTAAACTCTCTGCAACTCCTTCAAACTTACCAATCGACATACCGAACTGCTTACGAACATAAGCGTATGCGCCGGTCGTTTTCGCCGTTAGGTGGCCCATCGCCGTGCCAAGTGCGGGTAATGAGATACCACGACCTGCAGACAGACATTCCACCAGCATACGCCAGCCTTTACCTGCGTAATCGGCACCACCGATTAACCATTCCATAGGAATAAATACATCGTGACCGCGTGTTGGACCATTCATAAACGCAAGACCAAGTGGGTCATGACGCTCACCAATCACAACACCTTCGTGGTCAGCCGGGATTAGCGCACAAGTGATGCCAATGTCTTCTTTGTCACCCAGTAGCTTTTCTGGATCGTGCAGTTTGAAAGCCAGACCAAGTACCGTCGCCACTGGTGCTAGTGTAATGTAGCGTTTGTTCCAGTTAAGCTTGATACCTAGCGTCTCTTTACCTTCGTGCATGCCCATGCACACAGTACCGACATCAGGGATACCACCCGCATCAGAACCCGCTTCTGGGCCTGTTAGTGCGAAACATGGGATATCTGTACCGTCAGCAAGACGAGGTAGCCAGTAGTCTTTTTGGTCTTGAGTGCCGTAGTGAGACAGCAGCTCACCAGGACCAAGAGAGTTTGGAACCATTACTGAAACCGCAGTACTGATACTGCGAGTCGCAATCTTAGTTACGATAGTTGAGTTAGCGTGTGCTGAGAATTCACGACCGCCATACTCTTTCGCAATAATTAGCGAAAAGAAACGCTCTTTGCGTAAGAAGTTCCACACCTCTTCAGGAAGGTCTCGATCTTCTTTTACAATTTGGTGGTCATCAAGCATAGCGAGCAAGGTTTCAAGCTCATTATCCATGAACGATTGCTCTTCTGCTGTCAGATGAGGTTTTGGGTATTGATGCAGCTTAGTGAAATCTGGTTTACCAGAAAACAGCTCTCCGTCCCACCACACGCTACCCGCTTCCATCGCTTCTTTCTCGGTGCTAGATAGTGGTGGTAGTACTTTTTTAAAGAGTTTAAAAGCTGGGTCACTTACCCATTTTTGTCTTAGAGAGCTCATAGTTCAGATCCTTTTGTTCACTATATTGGTTGTGAATGTTTCGCTTTTTATTGTTTTATTCTTCTGCTGACATGCCAGCGGCTAAATATGGAATAAGAATATCGACCACTGCCTTAGCATCTATCTTTCTGTCATAGTCATTCTCTGCAATTTCTACCAGAGCCTGACTTGATGCCATGGTGAATACACAAGTCCCTAGGGTGAAGTGTAATCGCCAAAATAACTGTTCTTGAGTGAGGTTCGGATTCGCCTTCATTACAGATGTAGTAAACAAAGAAAGTACTTCGCTGTAGCGAGTAGTAATGAACCAACGCAAGTGTCCTTGCACATCTGTATAGCCTCTGCCGATAAGTAACATGAACCGGCTTGTACCATTTGGCCTAACATCATTAAGTGCTCTTAGTGGCTGTCTCAGAGACTCAAACACGTCACTCATAGAATACGTTTCGTTCAAGTTTAAGTTCACTAATGCATCTTGCAGTGCTGGCATAAATGCTTCTAAGTAACGATTGAGTACCGCACGAACCAGAGTCTTCTTATCGCCAAAGTGATAGTTCACTGAAGCTAAGTTGACATTCGCTTTACTCGTAATCGTGCGTAAAGAGGTGTCATTAAAACCGTGCTCAGCAAATAAGCCTTCAGCCACATCTAAGATTTTGTCTTTGGTTGTACTTCTTGGTGCCATTTCAATCACTCGTATTAAACAACTGTTTGAAATATACGCTTAGTACATTTATTTAACAAGCAAGCAACATCACATTTTCACAAATTGGTCGTACCAGTTAATAAAACTCAGCACTAACCGATTGAATCGCTGTGTGTTTACAAAAAAAGAAAAAAATAATGAATTTTCTTGGAACTGAAATGGAAATGGTGGGTCATAAATTATATAGAAAACAGCGTATTTAGAAGTTTAACAGGCCGTCAAACTTGTTCTTCTCACTGCTTTCTTAATTACTGCATTTTCCTTATTAACTCCTATACTTGTATCCGCCCAAACCACGTTGGTTTGGGCTTTTTTTTTGTTTGTTGTTTGGGACGAGAGTGAGCCTTACTTACCCCTCTTCACAGCTACTAACTACAACCTGAACAGCGCGACCGCCTCTTTATATGCTGTCATTTCTTCCTAAGAGTCGAACTACCATGCTTGGCACATTGTTATCACTGGAACTCGTATTTCAAACAACCTACTAGCCAACGTTTACCTATCTGAGTCCAAACCTAATACTACGTTTCCTCTATTTACGGTGCATCCATTCGAAGCTTGCCACTTGCTACTATTGGTAAATTAATCAATAAGGATAGAGACTTACATTCGAAATAAAGCCAACAAACTTAGCAATTTCTTGCAGATGTCCTAAGCTTCGTTTAATACCCTTTTCAATTAAGTAGTTAAACGCTTGTTGGGAAGCGGCGGGAGCTTTTAAAAGTAGAAGGAGACCTACTTTGAGACTGTTGAAATTACCTATTATGTGTTGCTTAGTTATTGCAGAGCCACTCTCTGCTCAAACTTTAGAACAGGCCGTAGCCATTACCTTGGCTACCAATCCTGAGATAAAGAGTATCTTTAATGAGTTTGTGAGTGTACGGAAACGAAATGACGCCGCAGGTGGTGCTTATAGACCTAGTATCGACCTGGATGCTGGTATTGGTTACGAAGGCATAAACCCTGCACCAAATAACGGCCCCGATACCGATCTCACAAGAAAGGAAGCGACGATTTCCCTCACTCAGTTGCTGTGGGATGGTTCATCGACTCTCAATGATATTGATCGTACTGCCGCAGAAGCAGAATCGGTTCGTTTGCAATTGATCGCGGATGCCGAAGACAAAGCGCTGGAGGTAACACAAATCTATCTAGATGCAGTGAAAGCCACTGAAGTGCTGGCACTGTCAGAAAGTAATCTTTCAATACACAAGAAAATCTATAAAGACATAAAGAAACGAGCGAATTCAGGCATAGGTTCGACAGCTGATGTATCGCAGGTAGAAGCTAGGATTGCGAAGGCTCATGGTAATTTGTTGGCCGCACAGAATAATTTGATCGATACCCACACCCAGTTTAGACGAGTGGTGGGTCAAGAACCCCTAGGCTTAATTTACCCAAGAGCCGATATTTCTAAAATTCCTTTGTCGTTAACTGACGCCATTGTTGATGCATTAGACCAACACCCAGTGATCAAAGTTGCAAACGCAGATGTCGATTCAGCCCACTTCCAATACAAACAATCAAAGGGCGTGAACTACCCTACCTTCTCCATCGAGGCTTCTCAGTCGTGGCGTGATGATGCAGGTGGCGATGAAGGCTCAAGTCAAGAGACCCTCGCGATGCTACGCATGCGATATAACCTCTACAACGGTGGTACCGATAGTGCTAATTCAGAAGCTGCAGCTTACCAACTCAATAAAGCAAAAGATCTAAGAGATCGTGCTTATCGACAAGTTGAAGAAGGCCTTCGCCTCTCTTGGAGTGCATTGGATCTGACGTTGCAACAAAAGAACTTCTTGTCTGATCACGTGGATTCGGCGTCAGAAACCGTTATCGCTTATGAGAAACAATATCGAATCGGTAAACGTACGCTACTGGATCTGCTTAACACTGAAAACGAATTGTTTGAAGCCCGCAAAGATTACTTAGATGCGCATTACTCTGAACAGTACGCTAAATACCGTGTAATGAACGCGACAGGCTCTCTATTGAACGCTCTACTGGTCGACATTCCAGACGAGTGGACAACGGCAGTGGAGTATTAATGATGAAAATACCTTACTTATTACTTCCCGTGTTAACGATGACTTTATTTGCCTGTTCAAACCAGCAGGAAGAGGCTTATATCGAGACACCTGAAGCAGAACAGATTGCAGACCTGCAAGACGATGATAGAGATGGTGTGGTGAACGCTCGTGATATCTGTCCAGGTACGCCTGAGACATCACAAGTCGACAATGATGGTTGTGGAGAAACGATTCTTGCGGAAGAAGTCAGACAACTAAAAATACTTTTTGCTCATGACTCATTTGAAGTGAACCCGATCTTCTCAGACCAGATCAGCACGATGGCAGAGTTTCTTGAAACCTACAAAAGTGCCTCGATTGAAATACAAGGCTATGCGAGTAAAGTGGGTTCTAACGAGTACAACTTAGACCTATCAAAAAAACGAGCAAACAATGTTCAAGACGAGTTACTGTCGAATGGTATCGAACCAGAGCGAGTGCGAATTATCGGCTATGGTGAAGAGCGCCTAGAAAGCGTTGGCGACGACCCTACTTCACACGCATTGAACCGTAAGGTAACAGCAACGGTTGTCGGGCTGAATGAGCAGATCGTCGAGGAGTGGACCATATTTACCACGCTAGAAAAATAACATGACACTGTCACTCTGGTCATCCAAAACGATCCGCAATTCATGCCGATCAAAATAATGAGTTGAATCTAGGAGTTTTAGATCATCAATAACTAACCAAACTAAAAATACTAGCAGTTAGGATCAATAAAGCCGAGATAGGAAACCCTATCACGGCTTTTTTGTTCTTTGCTGTCACATGAATCGGGGAGGATGATTCTGTGACTCGTCTTGCTACTCAGAAGTTAGCTTGTTAATCAGTGAATAGGCTCGCCGTTAAACGAGCCTACCCGCTGATTATAGTTTTACTTCTTGTTGCTTTGCTGTTTTCGGTAAAGAAACGCTTAGCAGGAAGTAACCTAGAATTGCAGCTGTTGTAGATCCCATCAGGATGCCTAGTCGAGCTAGTGTGTCAAACTCTACATTCGTTGGGCCAAATGCTAGTGATGAAATAAAGATAGACATTGTAAAACCAATACCACACAGGACAGATACTGCGAAGATGTTCATAAAGTTCACACCTTCAGGGAGCTTAGCAACACCCAATTTCACCGCACCCCAGCTGAATGCAAAGATACCAAGAGGCTTACCAATCAATAGACCCATAGCGATACCAAGCGGTAGCATACCTGTTAGGCTTGAGATTGAGATACCTTCCAATGAAATACCTGCGTTTGCAAAAGCAAAGACTGGCAAGATTGCAAAAGCGACGTATGGGTGCAGAGCATGTTCTAGATGCTTCAGCGGAGAATGTTCACCTTTATTGCCTTTCAGTGGGATAGCAAAACCAATCACTACACCAGCCAGCGTTGCATGAACACCAGACTTCAATACTGCAAACCACAGAATTGCACCAACAATGAGATAAACACTCAGCTTAGTCACATGCTTGTTGTTTAGCATGAACAACACACCAGTCGCGATGAAGCCAACTGTAAGTGCAAGTGTTGATAGGTCGCCTGAGTAGAACAGAGCAATGATAACAACAACACCTAGGTCATCGATAATTGCTAAAGCCAATAGGAACACCTTCAAGCTAACCGGTACACGGTTACCAAGAAGAGCCATAATACCCAATGCGAATGCGATATCAGTCGCTGCTGGGATAGCCCAACCTTGAAGCGCTTCAGGGTTACTTGAATTAAATAGCACGTAAATAAGTGCAGGAGCTAGCATACCACCCACAGCTGCGATAGCTGGGAAGATTGCTGTCTCTTTAGACTTTAATGCGCCTTCTAAAAGTTCGCGCTTAACTTCTAAGCCGATTAGAAGGAAGAAGACAGCCATTAAGCCATCGTTAATCCAATGAGACACAGACATACCAAGAACGTAACTGTGAAGTACACCTTGGTACATTTCGTTCAGTGGTGAGTTTGCTACAAACATTGCGATCGCCGCAGCGATGACTAGTATGATGCCGCCAGCAGATTCCATTTTAAAGAAGTCACGGATGACGTCGGTCATGATTTCGCCCTTATATTTATTATTTAAATAAACGAATAACAAAGAATAACCACGAGTTTATATCCAAGTTTAATTGATAGATAATCACTTCTTCGGATGTTTAACTTCGGTTTTTCCTACAAATACTAAACAATACGTCGTATATTCCATAATGTTGTTATGCACCATGAATTAAGTATAGATGAGATCATCGAACCTGTATGCACAATTCATTGGGGGACGCTAAAAGGCGCAGGCATAAAAAAAGGCTATCAAATTATAGCCTTAGGTGTTTTTCAGTAGCCAGTTAACTGCATAAAGCCTGTCGCTTCATGGCTCCCGCTCGCCTTAATCGGCCCTTCCCAATATGGTATGACAAATGGAAGCCACATATCCCTGCGTATAATACGCGTTGTGAGGTTAATATCATGCTTAGGGACGTTAATGATCCACTGCAAAGGCATCCGTCTTCCATTCATCAACGTTGTATTTTGCAATGGTTGAATGGAAATGTCGGATTCCGTTAATTGGTAAACTTTGCCTGAGCGCGTTGCTAATGTCCCGAATATGTAAGGCAACTGTTGGTTATGACGATAGCGGTTAATGCTCAGCGCTGTGCCGTCATCGAGGTTAAATACAAACCAATCCCAACCTTGTTGGCCCACTCCAAGTAAGCCACTGCCCCACTCTTTATGTACCCACGCAGTTCCTTCCACTTCCTTGGTAACGCCGTCTAGGTTCAACACACCGCTCAACGATAAAAATGGAGCGCTGAAGTTATAAGACGCGACAGGTAATAAGTCGTGCTTTTTCTGATAACCGTTATCGCCGTTGAGCACATAGGGCCCTTTTGCAATGGTGTCGAGTTCTAGTCCAAACGTATCAGTTTGCACTTGAAGGCGCCCGGGGAATGGGGTGTTGCCGAGTGCACGCCAGTTCCAGTTATCAATCCAAAGTCTGAATGGACGATTAGTCATTCCCGCTTGGCCAATACCGCCACGAGCCATGCGCTGTTCTTTCCATACTTTGGACTTAGAAGAGACCACCACATTTGAGATATAGACTTGAGGGCTTTGCCACCCCGGTGTTTCACGTTCGTCCGTTGCGATACGAAAAAAACTCCACTGAACCGAATAGTCTTTACCATCATCACCTTTCAAAGACGCGAAGTAATGCCACAACTCGTGCTGAAACTCTGGGTGGAACTTAAAATCTTGTGGTAGCGAAACATTACGGTCTGGCAAAACAGGTTCGAACACATTGAAGTGTTCATTAACCAATATTGAGTTAACTTCATTCACGCCCTTTTCACCAGGATCGATGAAATAGGAGTAATAACCCCAAACACTTAAAAAGATGCCGAAGAAACTGATTAATAGCAGAGAAGACAGAATTCGTTGTCTTAACTTAGTTGAAGTATTCCGTAAAAACATACTAAAGCGCATCCCTCAGTGACTTCATCGGAGTGTTCCGAATCATTCTCATCACTGGTAAAGCACCAGCTAGCATCAATGCTGCCATGGCCCATGCAAATATCTGCAAATAGTCCCAAGGAATCACTTGTAACTCGAGTGACCACCCAAAAGACTGCTTTATCACGATATCAACAATTAGGCTCGCTAACGCCAATCCGAGCGGAATCGCAATTAAGGAGGAAATAAGCCCAAACACAAACAACTGCAAACTACCTGTCAGGATCAGCTCTTTCGCCGAGACACCCAAACAGCGCTGCAAGGAAATATGCCTTTGGCGAGACACTTCTCCCGCAACCGTCGCGAAGAAGATACCGAAGACGGCGATAACCAAGGTGATGTTACCTAGTGTATCTGCAATCGCGAACGTCCTATCGAACACCCGCATTGCTTGACTGTGAATATTGTTGTTATCGAAAACACGCTCAGAACCAAGTCTAAATACGCTTTCCAATCGGCTGCGAAGCCCTAATGAATTCACATCGTCTTTGAGTATTACGCCAAGTCCGACATTACCCCGCCCTGCAAACCCATACAGCCAGTTTCGATGCGACATCATGACTTGATGGTAAGGGTTACCATAATCGTAATAAACACCGACAACCTGCCAACCAGAGCCGAGACTGTCATAGAGGTCAATGTAGTCGCCAGGCCGAATCCCCAGCTTGAGAGACATCGATTCACTGATCAACACACCTTTAGAGTGATGTAAGTGATACCAGTAATTCGGAATACCTAATTTGATCGTCAGCGCTTCTAGCTCACCTTCAGAAGGACCCGTACTGATCACCTGAATGCTACCAACTGGAGACGCCACATCTTTCTCCCAACGCCACCAAACCGAATCCACTTCAGGTTGGTCGGATAACCAATTACTCATACGAGCAGCGGCATTGTTGGTTGGGTAGATATACAGATCGGCAGCCAAACGCTGTGTTAGCCATTTATCAGTGGTATCTCTAAAGCTACCGACCATGGTTTCTACACCAATATTGGCTGTTAAGGCCAACATAAACGCCATCGTCGCCACGCCACGGTAACTCATACTGGAAGCAGCATCAGCAAAGAACCAGCGAGCGCGAACCCAACGCAACGAATAAGAGAGGCTGTTAAATAACTTCCACATCAAAAACGGGGTAAATAGCGCCACACTGATCAGCATTAGCGCGATAATCGCAAAACCCGTTTCTTGAGTCTGAGGGGCTTGATACACAGCAACAGCAGCAACCAAGAAGCCACAGCCAATCAACGCTTGCCAAGTGAACTCGGTACCCGCAAAACGCATCAAAGACAAACGAGAAGAGAGACGAATCGGTTGAGACTTAAGTAAACGAACCAGTGGCCACGCACACGCTAAGAAAGCACCAATCAATGCCATCAGTAAGCTGTAACCACTCCAACGCCAATTCCAGTCGATCGTTAAGCCGACGTTAGCGTCGTATAAATCGCCCAAGCTTGAAGATACCGCTGGTAACAATTGGTTGGCTAACATGACACCGAATACATTACCGCAGATCCAGCTCAGTACGACCAATATCAACAATTCTAAGCAAAGTGCTTTAGCCAATTGCCAGCCCGATACACCTGTTTGTCTTAAGATTCCGACTAACGGTTGGCGCTGAATAAATGACAACGACATCGCTTGATAGAAAATAAATAAACCAACCACAAACGACAGCATACCCATCGCTTTTAGGTTTAAGTGGAACGCACTGGTCAGCGACTCAAGCTCTGCCTTAGAGCTACGAGAGATCGTCAAACCATTAGGTAACATATTTTTAAGACGTTCAAACTTCTCAGTGGGCATGTCTGAACAAGCAATCACTGAAAGCCCAGCACTGCGTTTAAGCATTCGGAGCAAGGAGATATCCGCAATCAACCTTGTACCATTAATCATATTATTTTGATCAACAACCACAGGACCAAGTTCAGAACCATCCATCAAAGGGATGTAATCACCGTTGTGCCATTCCATGTGTTCAGCAAGATCATCACTGACAAGGATTGGATATGGTGGCTTCATGAGGTTCAAAGCGGTGAGATCTTTTAACGCTATACCAGGTTGTAGCTGAAGCATAGAAACAGGATCTATACCGACAACCATGAAGTTTGCGCCATTTTCATCAGTGATACGATGGTGATCAAGAGGAGAACACTGTTGAAAACCTTCACGGCGAAGTTGGATATAAAAGCCTTGCGGGATTTTATTGGCGTTGTGTTTTGGTCGAATACGGTAAGGAAGAGGATTCGAAAAGAGTTTTTCGCCATGCGCATAGCTTTGTTTGGCGTGTTGGTTGATAGCAGTAACACCAACCAAAAGTGATACGCCGAGGGTTAAACCAAGCCATACCAAAATAATCTGCAGTGGGTAACGTCGATAGTGACCGAGTAGTGCCTTAACTACGGGCCATAACATGCAGTTGCCCTCCTTGCAGACGGATCCTACCATCCATATGCAGAGCTACTTTTTCACTGTGTGTTACCAACAGCAACGTACATTCTAATTGACGAGCCAAAGAGGTCAGCAAACGCATTACCGCTTCTGCATTACGCTCATCTAAACTACCGGTCGGCTCATCGGCCAGCAATATTTTTGGTTCCATATACAGCGCACGCGCAATGGCCGCACGTTGTTGTTGGCCACCAGACGCTTCTTCAGGGTAACGGCCAAGTAAAGGCATAAGATCTAAAGCAGAGAGAATCTGTCTCCAGAGACCTTTGTCTTCAGGTAAGCCTTTTAACTGGCGGCAAAAACGGATGTTATCGGCAATATTTAACGTTGGCAGTAAGTTGAATTGCTGAAAAATATGGCCAATGTTGTTTCTGCGATAAGCGGTGCGGTCACGCTCGGTTGAGTCGTGCATATTGAAGTGAGGAAAAGCGATTTCACCTGAGTCCGCTAGGTCTAAGCCCGCGATAAGATTCAGTAAAGTACTTTTACCTGAACCGCTTTCTCCCATTAATGCCAGCTGGTCACCTTGGTTTAATGTTAATTCAGCACCTTGCAAAACAGGGTGAAACTCCCCCCCATCGACATAGCCTTTACATAGGTCTGACAGCTTTAACATTAAACAGCTCGCATTAGTTAGAATTTGGAAGGAGAATCTACACTAATTCCCTGTTAGGAGGAAGTATTTTGAAAGATAGATCACACGCCAACGATAAAGTGATGCGATTGGTGCGCCCTACTTCAACTTCCTATCAAGTTTTTAATCCATTTTCTTGTTTTCATGCGATAGAGCGACTCGCCCCACTTGAGGACTTCTTCCGTTAGGAAAAGCAGATATACCCACTCAGGTGGAAACTTAAAATAGATAGCCGCGATGGCTGCCAATGGGATACCGATCACCCACTGAGCAATCAAATCTTGATAGAGGCAGAACTTCACATCACCACCCGCTCTCAACACCCCAACGATCACAGTCAATGGCACCGAGCGAAAGACAATACCCACACAGAGGATCAGAATGAACTTCTCTGAGAGGGCTCTGGTTTCTTCCGTCAGTGCGCTAAAGGCATTAAGTATTGGCGTTTGAACGAAATAGAGAAAAACGGCTACAACAATACTAGTTAAGAAACACAAAATTGTTAAGCCAAGCGCTTGATAGTAAACCGCTTCATTGTTTTTTGCACCAAGTTGATTACCCACCAAAACAGCTGCCGCATTCGAAAGGCCAATCAATAAACTCAATGAGATAGATTCAACCGGCGTCATGACCGATAGCGCAGCCAGACCTTGAACGCCCGATTGCCCCATGATCGCGTGGTAAGCAAACAAACCACCCGCCCATGCTAAGAAGTTAAACGTGGTCGGCAGAGACAGCTTCAAGAAGCGAACCACCTTATCAATCGAAGCTGCCGCTTTAATATCGCAAAACTTAAATGCTAATAAATGCTTAGAGAAATAGAGATAACCAAACAAAGTCGCGACTTCAATCGCGCCACTCAGTACCGTCGCAATCGCCGCACCTTTGATTCCAAGCGCAGGAAAGCCTAAGTTACCGAAGATCAGCACCCAGTTTAAGAACACGTTAGACAGGATGCCGATACCGCTGAAAAATGTACTTAGCCCGGGTTTGTGCATCGCTCTCAAACCCACAGCCATACTGCTGACACACGATACCGCTAGCATGCTAAATGACGTAATTACGATGTATTCAACGCCTAAGTTAATGACCTCTTGAGAGTCGGTCGTCACGCCCATGATTTGTGCAGGAAATGAAACGAAAAACGCGATAGTCAGTAAAGCAAACAGTGTCGACACCAGCCACGTCAGCGCAGTGCTTTCTCTCACACCTTGTCTATTACCCGCGCCCCAATATTGAGCAGTAAGAAGAGCACCGCCCGTGGTCACACCCACCAGCATAATGGTCGTCACGAACATCGCTCGGCTCGCCACACCCACAGCTGCGATGTCTGCTTCGCCAAGTTGGCCCAACATCAATACATCCACCAAGCCTCGGCTTGAAAACATAATGCTCTGCAAGGTGATGGGCAGTGCAATCGCAATAAGCCTGCGAACAAAATCACCTCGTGTGTGATGAATAATTGAAGAGAGCAACATAGAGAGATACCTAAACGGAACGTATTGATGAATAAAGATAAATATCGCGCTATTATATCAATGTTCGGTTTTTAACCACAGATATAAATGGAGTAACAATGAAGAAAGTACTGGTTTTAGGCGCTTCTGGATATGTTGGTTCGCAACTCCTCCCTCTCCTGCTTGAGCAAGGCTATCAAGTCACGGCAGCAGCAAGGCATATCGACTATTTAAAGGCACGGACCGAGCCTCACGAAAGCTTATTGCTTGAGTATCTTGATCTGGCCGATCAAGCTGCGACACAAGCCTTAGTCCCCGACTTTGATCTTATCTTCTTTCTCGTCCATGGCATGGCGGAAGGCCACGACTTTATCGATTATGAGCTGAACTTAGCCCGTAACTTTGTTTCTGCTCTTGGGTCAAAGAATCAACACGTCATCTACCTGAGTTCTTTACAGCCTCAGACTGGTGATTCAGAGCACCTTCAAGCGAGAAAGAAAACCGGCGAACTGCTTCGTAAAGGGCCTGTACCCGTTACCGAACTTCAAGCTGGCGTGATCATTGGCCCAGGATCTGCGGCATTCGAGATCATGCGAGATTTCGTGTACAACTTGCCGATTATGATTGCGCCAAAATGGGTTGACTCTAAAGCCAACCCGATTGCTTTGCAGAACCTGAACCACTATTTACTAAAACTCGCACAAGACACGCCTAACGAAAGCCAAACCTTTGAGGTTGGCGGGCCGGATATTGTCTCTTACCGAAACCAATTTGCTCATATTGCCAAAACTGCCGATCGTCCACTCAGGCTATGGGCGACATCGCTACTGACACCAAAGATTGCTTCATATTGGTTAGGCGTGGTGACTTCTGTACCGTCTAACATAGGTAGAGCACTACTTGCAGGCTTAAAGCACGACTTCATCGCCAGTTCGACCATCATTAGAGAAAAGTACCCTCAGAAGCTTATCTCGTTCGAAAATATGGTTGAACAAGCCATTCACGCTGAAGGAAACTTTGTCAAAAGCAATGTATGGGGCTTTGATAAAACCGCATTCAAACGCTGGCAAGCTGGGTATGGCTATTACCCGAAGAAAACAGGCGCAAGTATCACCTCAAGCGCTTCATTGGAATCGCTTTGGCATGTTGCTCAGCAAATCGGAAGCCCGAAGCAAGGTTACTTCTTCGCTAACACTTTATGGCGCACACGCGAATGGTTGGATGTTCTTTTCGGTGGCGGGGTGCCTGTTCGTCAAATGCCAGAAGGCCCCAACCTAAAAGTCGGTGACAAAATCGATTCATGGAAGGTCATTCGCTGTGAAGAGAATCAGTTTTTATCTCTGCTTTTCGGTATGAAAGGCCCCGGTTTAGGGCGACTCGAGATTACCGTCTCTGACCACGGTGACTCTCGCGAGCTGAACATTTCAGCGTGGTGGCACCCTAAAGGCTTTCTAGGGTTACTGTATTGGTTTGCTATGATGCCAGCCCACCTGTTTATTTTTAAAGGCATGGTGAAGGCAATTGAGAAGCAGGCTAAAGAACAGGATTAAAAGCAGATGCGGGATTCGAGTGACGAGATGCGAAAAGATTAAAAGCAGATGCGAGATTCGAGTGTCGAGATGAGAAAAGATTAAAAGCAGATGCGAGATTCGGGTAACGGGATGCGAAAAGATTAAAAGCAGATGCGGGATTCGAGTGTCGAGATGCGAAAAGACTAAAAGCAAATTAGCGACACGCGCTATGAGAGACAAAAAAGAGCGGATAATTCCGCTCTTCGTATCTCTCATCTCGAATCCGCTATTAGCCGATAACGCTAATTGGGATCTCAGCCAGTTGGTTGCCTTGGTTAGCAGGGTAAACGATGTATTCACCGTGATACTTCACCGCAGACTTATAGTCCGTTACTTTGTGAAGCATGAAGCCCGCTTCCATCGCCGCTTGGATGAACTCAGCATGGTTGCCACGAACAAACCAGTTCATTGGCTTAACCATCAACTCCCCGTCGAAAGAGTCGTCACACTGTTTACCGCATAAAGCAAAAGAGTGCTCGCCATCGGTGAAGAATTGAATCTTGCCGCCAGTCGTTAGCTCGTCTTCACTCGATACGCTCCAACCCATCTCGTACATTTTGTCCATGAACGCTTCAACATCACTGTCTTTTAGCGTTTTAGGCTCTTCGCCTTCAGGGAAAAAACGTCCGTAAAACGCAGAAATACGTTTAAAGGTAAAAGTCAAATCAGAGTTGTTGCCTTTTGAGCGACCCTGTTTCTGCCAGCGAACTAAGTCAGGCACAATCACGCGATCATAAGCTTGAGATTTAATCGCTTTTGTTACCCAACGAACAAGATAAAGGTTGTTCGCGATAGGTGCGTCGATCGCTTTACCAGACTTATGCAGAGCATACAGCTCGCCCAGCGCATCGTTCACTAACTTCTGAATTTCAATATAGTATTTTGACATTATGCCTTCTTTCCTAATGTCCAATATAGTAATGCTGACAGTATTGCACATGCTGCCATCATCATAGCCATTGGCCCTGCAGTGTCACTTGGTAGCATAGCAACAATTGCCCCCACTACAGAACCAGTACCAAATCTTAATGTGCCTGCAAGCGAAGAAGCTGTGCCGGCCATATTCGGGTATCCGCTTAAAAGCAGTGCCATTGAGTTACTACCAATGGTAGACAGTGTGCCGATAAACAGCATCACGAATGGCACAATACCCCACAAACCGATATCTAACATCCAACCGACTAACAGACCTAAGCCCGCAAACAGTTGAATGGTTAAACCGACTCTGAGCATAGCGTGAGAGCCCACTTTCTTAACGATTCGACCGTTGATGCTCGTCATCAAGATCATAGCAACAATATTCAAGCCGAACAGGTAGCCAAACAGATCAGGGCGAACGCCATAGATATCGATGTAAACGAATGAACCTGCCGTTAAGAACGCAAACATCCCTGAAAATGAGAATGCACCAGAGAAAATCAGGCCCATCGCCGTTGGGTTCTTACACAGTCGAGCATAGTTACGAATCGTTGTTTTAAAGCGCAATGGTTGTCGGTTTTCTGCAGGAAGCGTTTCTGGGATCTTCATCGATACCGCCAGAATCACGATCACCGCAAAAATAGCCAGAACCCAGAAAATTGAACGCCAACCGAACCACAACGCTAAGTAACCGCCAATCATCGGAGCAACCAATGGCGCAACTGTCATCACCAAAGTAACGAAAGACATGGTTCTTGCGAAATCTTCACGATCGAACATATCTCTTACCACCGCTTGGATGATAACGGCCGCCGCAGCACCAGCAAAACCTTGAGCGGTACGGATGTAAGTCAGCGCTTCAATGCCATGAGTTGTCGCACTCACCATAGAAGCGATAGCAAACAAGAACACACCAATAAGCAGTACAGGCTTGCGACCATAGCTATCCGCCAACGGGCCATGCAGCAACTGCCCCAGCGCGAAACCTGCGGTATAGGCTGTTAGCGTGATTTGTACCTCACCCGCCGTCACACCAAGATCTTTAGCAATGGTCGGCATCGCTGGCAGATACATATCAATGGCTAGCGGAGTAAGTGCACCAATCGCACCTAGAATCAAAAACAGCACTAAGCCTAATTGAGGTGTTTCTAGTTGGGAGCTTTGGCTCTGTGAGGTCGATGTTTGCATGGTTCTCCGAATGTTCAACTGATAGAGCTAGGGACTAGCGTGAGTACGCGAGTCAAAGATTGGCTGAGACTTTCCTAGTACCAGTCAACATCATCAGCCGACGCTATCCATGGTCGGCTTTACAACGAAAGGGCTATTTCCAGCAAAAGTGGTCTCTTGTTAAGAACAATTTCTTGTTAAGAGCAACTTCTAGCTAAGGACTACTTCCAGATTGAATCGACTTCTTCTTGCGTTAGGTAACGGTATTCACCTAACTCTAAAGATTCGTCCATCTCAATTTCGCCAATACGTTCACGGTGTAGTGCTTCTACCTTGTTACCAAGAGCAGCAAACATACGTTTAACTTGGTGGTATTTGCCTTCGTGAATCGTTAGCAATACTTCACGCTCTGCACGAACTTCTAGGTGTGCAGGAAGTGTTAGGCCATCTTCGCTCTTAAGCTGGATGCCCTCTTTGAATTTTTCAACGTAATCGTCTTCAACAGGTTCAACCAACCACACACGGTACGTCTTCTCGCACTTGTGCTTTGGCGAAGTGATACGGTGAGACCACTTACCATCGTCGGTAATCAATACAAGACCTGTTGTATCAATATCTAGACGACCAGCAAAGTGCAGCTTGTCCATTTTGATTTCATCAAGTAATTCAAACGCGATACGATTTGCGCCATCTTCATGCGAACAAACAAAGCCTTCTGGCTTATAAAGCATGATGTAACGTGGGCCGTGAACATTCAGTTCATTGCCTTGCCATTCCACAACGCACTCTTCAGTTACCTTGAGTGAGCCGCTTTTTTGAATGACATCATTTACTGTCACTGCCTTGGATTTTAATAAGTGTGTTGCTTCTCTTCGAGTGACGCCTAATGCATCGCACAGAAATTTATCTAAACGCATGAATACCTCAACTAATCTAAGTCGGGTATTATAGTCACCTTTGCTCAATTAGTTGAGCTATTTCACACTATTTGTTTTCCTTCTTACAAGACGCGATATGTATACACTCCGCCCGTACCAAGCTGATTCTGTAAAATCAGTGATTCATTACTTCAGAAAACACCAAACTCCGGCAGTGCTCGTGCTTCCGACAGGTGCAGGAAAAAGCCTTGTGATTGCAGAGTTAGCAAGGCTTGCGAAAGGTCGAGTGTTGGTGCTTGCTCACGTAAAAGAGTTGGTTGAACAGAACCATGAAAAGTATGAAGGTTACGGGCTGAAAGGCTCGATTTTCTCTGCGGGTTTAGGACGCAAAGAGACCGACCAACAAGTCGTGTTTGCTTCGGTGCAATCTGTGGTGCGAAATCTCGATTCATTCTCTAACCAATTTTCGCTGTTGGTTATCGACGAATGCCACCGTGTTCCCGATGAAAAGACCAGTAGTTATCAGAAAGTCATCACTCACTTACGCGAGAATAATTCGGGCATCAAGGTGCTTGGATTAACAGCGACCCCATATCGTCTTGGGATGGGTTGGATTTATCAATACCACACTCGCGGTCAAGTGCGTTCAGATGAGCCACGTTTCTTCCGCGACTGTATCTTTGAGCTGCCGATTCGTTACCTGCTCGATGAAGGTTTCTTAACTCCTGCACGCATGATTGATGCACCCGTGTTGAGCTATGACTTTTCGCAGTTAAAGCCCGCGAGCACTGGTCGCTACAAAGAAGCAGAACTCGACATGGTGATCGAGCAATCGAAACGAGCGACCCCACAGATTGTCGATCAGATTATTCACCTAGCCCAAGATAAACTAGGCATCATGGTATTCGCTGCGACCGTTCGACACGCGCAAGAGATCCTCGGCTTATTGCCAGAAGGTGAAGCTTCAATTGTGATTGGTGATACACCAACTCTCGAACGTGACCAAATTATCAGCGACTTCAAAGAACGTAAAATCAAGTTCTTGGTTAACGTATCAGTATTAACCACAGGTTTTGATGCGCCACACGTCGATTTAATCGCGATTTTGCGCCCGACAGAATCCATCAGTTTGTATCAACAAATCGTTGGCCGTGGCTTACGCCTATCTCCGGGTAAAAAAGAGTGTTTGGTGCTCGACTATGCGGGCAACAGTTACGACCTCTACCAACCTGAGGTTGGCGACCCTAAACCCGATTCAGACAGTGAAATCATCACCATCCCTTGCCCTGTGTGCGGCTTCAATAATAACTTTTGGGGCAAGCTAGACAGCAATGGCTTCTTGCTTGAGCACTTTGGGCGCAAATGCCAAGGCTACTTTACCGATGAAGACACGGGCGAGCGCGAGCACTGTAATTATCGCTTCCGAGCGAAATATTGCGGTGAATGTGGTGCTGATAATGACATTGCTGCGCGCATTTGTCATGAGTGCGATGCAACCTTAGTCGACCCAGACAAAAAGCTAAAAGAAGCACTGAACCTAAAAGATGCCTTGGTATTTGAATGCTTGGAAATGGACCTCAACGTGCTTAAAGACGAGAAAGGTAAATCACAACTTAAGGTCACCTATCGCGGAGAAAACCAAGCGCAAGTGCATGAGTTTTGGTCATTAACCAGCAAAAAGCAGAAGCAGAACTTCAAAGACCAGTTTGTTCGCCCTCACCTTGCAGACAGACATCGCCCTTTTGAGGAAGCCTCACCAACGAAAGTGGTTGCTCACCAACATAGATTCCGCCCACCTCAATTCGTGATTGCACGTAAAGTCGGGCGTTTTTGGAAAATGAGAGACAAGATATTCGAAGACGAGCTTCAGCAACGTTAACATCTCATTTTTTGAGAACCTAAATCTCATTATTCATCAGGTTCACTTTCTGTTCAGAATTACTTTTTTATACTGAACGCTATCAACCTTCTCTAGGATTCGCTATGTTTAGTAAAGCTATGATTTCTTTGTTTTCTATAAGCTTAGGCTTATTTGTTTCTGCTGGCGCATGGGCTGACTCACATCATAATGGTCATGAATTAGTGCAGGACGTTCATAAAGCAGGAACCAGCATCGAATTTGAAGAAGATCAAGACGAAGTCTATGAAGCCGTACGAGAAGGCTACATTCGCCCTTTCTCAGAAATGTATGCGGCGGTTGAAAACGATCTTCATGGCAGAATCATTAAAGTAGAACTAGAAGAAGATGACGACATTTGGGTGTATGAACTAAAAATCAATTACCAAAACAACATCATCAAAGTCGAATACAACGCTGAGACGTTAGAAATGCTTATGATCAAAGGCCGCAACTTTAAAGACGCAATTAAACACGGCGACTAGTTACGTACGACGAAGAGCTAAGCACGACGAACAGTCATTACAAGAATTAAGAAGAACAATTATGAAAATTTTAGTCGTTGAAGACGAGCCTCGTTTGGGCCAACAAATTATTGAAACACTTGAGGGGGCCGACTGGGTTCCAGAGCTCTCTCAAGATGGTATCGACGCACTCTACCGTGCAACGTCAGAAGAATGGGACGCGATTGTCCTCGATTTAGGTTTACCTAAGCTTGACGGCCTAACGGTATTAAAAGGCATTCGAGACGAAAACATCAACACGCCAGTGATTATCTTAAGTGCTCGTGACACGCTAACTCAACGTGTTGAGGGCTTGAACGCCGGTGCTGATGACTACCTAACTAAGCCATTTGAGATGGTCGAGCTGATTGCCCGTATCCGAGCTCAACTGCGCCGAGCATCAGGCAGTGCTGCTCCGATACTTCAAATCGGTGATCTAAGCCTAGACACACGCAGTTCTAAAGTGTTGTGGCAAGGTCAAGCAGTTAGCCTCACGGCGCTGGAATATAAAGTTGTCGCGTACTTCATGCATAACCAAAACAAGGTTATCTCGCGCACTGAGTTGGTTGAGCATATCTACAAGCAAGACTTCGACCGAGACTCAAACACGGTTGAAGTGTTCATCGGTCGTATTCGTAAGAAAATCGCACCAAAGATCATCAAAACCGTTCGTGGCCTTGGCTACCAACTGAATGCTGAATAGCTCAGTCGTCAATCACGCCAAGAGCAACCATTAATTAAGTGGACAGCCTGTTCTGATCATCGCAATACGATAAGTTACGATGAGCAAAGGCAGGTTGGAAATGCATGAATCTAAAGAAACGAACACTTAAAAACATCAGTTTAAAAAGCCGCTTGCTCCTTGCTGCGGCTTTTTGGCTAGGTGCGATGATATTAGCGGCTGGTGTCGGGATTCCGAAACTGGTTAACGACTACCTCGTCGATGGCATGAAGCAGCAGCTTGGCTTAACCATGGATGAGTTAACCGCCAATATCGAAACCAATGACAGTGGTAACCTGATCATGGCAGAGCGTCTGTCTGATCCTAGGTTCAACCAGCCCTACAGTGGTATTTATTGGCGCGCCGCTACCCAAGAGCAGATCATTCGATCTCGCTCGCTATGGGATAAAGACCTCACCATCAAGCGTTCACCGATTCACACATCAGTCAAAGGGCCAGAGAAAGAAAAGCTGATTTACATCGAGCAAGATATCTACCTGCCTGAACTGAGCGACCCTGTCACGATCACCATTGGTATTGATGAAGATCCATTAGAATCCACACTGACAGAGCTTACTGGTCAAGTCTGGTTGATCCTAATGTTGCTGTTTGTTGGCGTGCTGATGTTGATCGGTATTCAAGTCAGTTGGTCGTTATTACCGCTCAGCAAGATGCAACGCGAACTGGTAATGCTAAGAAACGGCGAGCAACAAGGGTTAAGCGATAACTACCCGAAAGAGGTTTCTCCATTAGTCTCTGACCTCAATGCCCTGCTCTTTCACTATCAAGAGTTATTAGAACGAGCTCGTAACCACGCGGGTAACTTATCTCATGCGTTGAAAACACCGCTTTCAGTTCTAAAAAATGAGATAGAGCGACTTCCAGAGGATGACAAGGCACTGCTGCAACAGCCCATTCATCAGATTCAAAGCCAAATTGATTATCACCTTGGCCGCGCTCGTATGGCAGGTGCAATGAACATTCTTTCGGTGAAGTCTTCACCTTGTGAGCGTGTCGAAGCTATCTCAATGGCGTTTGATAAAGTCTACGCTGCCAATGAAGTCACCATGATTAACGAGCTAGACTCTGAGATTGAAGTGGCAGTAGAAAAAACCGACCTTGATGAAATGGTCGGCAACCTACTCGAGAACAGTTACAAGTGGGCGGGCAGCATTATTCGCGTCCATGCAAATGAACTCGACGATGGCAACATAGAGTTGGTGATTGAAGATGATGGCCAAGGCATTCCTGAAGAGAAGCTTGAGCAAGTGACCAAACGTGGCGTCCGACTTGATGAAACCACACCAGGAACAGGCTTAGGGCTTAATATCGTAAATGAAATGGCACACAGTTACCGAGGCAGCCTAACGCTCAGCAAGAGCTCAATGGGCGGCTTAAAAGCTTCTCTGGTGCTTAAAGTAAGTAAAGGCTGAACAAGCTAAGTAAAAGTTAAACACAATAAGCCCTAACGTAATGCTAGGGCTTAATTCTATCGACCTTATATACAACTCTATATATCGTTCACAGCAACATCCAAAGTTTGTGAATTATCACTAAGGGTCGTTGCTCCAATCGTTAATACCCGGCCATCAGTGTAATAGTCATGATCGTCATTGATCACTTCCACCGTTGCTAATGGGTACTTGTCTAACTCGATGTCTGGTAGTAACGTTCGTATCTGATTAGCAAGCCGATCTCGCTCTTCATCAACATTAGGGTCAATGTTATGAAGCACGGTCACAATGCCTGAGTAAGGCGTGACTTTAAGGCCATCATCATAGCTAATTGCGCCTAACCACTGAGGCTGGTTAGTTTTAATATCAACACCTGCACGCCACCAACGAATATGGCTGCGCTTCATCAGGTTACCCGGCAATTGAAAAGCCATATCTTGCGGCTTGTCTCGCCAATATAAATCAGACACTGGCGGCGTTTTTTCTCTAAGCAATGCGAGATAACCAACCCATTCAATCTCATTTCGAGAGAAGGTTTGATTCTCTATCCAGCCTAATTGCTTCATTAAGTCTCTTGGGGTTGCTCCAACATAAATTACGTTGATCGCTTGCGCCGAGTAGAACGAAGATTTACCGGGGAACGCTTTATAGGTAACCGAGTTCCAGTCGACTTTGTTTATTTGAGCCGTCTCTGGTTGATTCTGAAAGTCATCCGCTTTCCAGAAAAAGTGAGCGTAGTTCGCAAACAATACCCACGCCAACAACAGCGCACTAGACTTAAGTACTAAGCATCGCCACTTCATTCGGTAACCGATAATGGTGAAGACTAATACCGCGAACACACCAACGATCAAGCTATTATGCTCCGAGATAAATATCTTAAGGCTATTAAGCCACGGGAAGTTTTCAACGCCGTGCGCCAGTAACATGCCCCAAGCAATGAACTGCCCTCCACCAAGGGCCAAACCGATAAACGCCAACACACTAAAATTACGCCACGGTACACGATGCGAGCCAGCTATAAATGGCACAACCCAAGCGATAGGCCCTAATAAACGAGCAAAAAGAATGATGTATGTGCCTTTGCGAGCAACCAGATAGCGGCAGCGCGCAATTAATCTTTTGGTTTTAGGGCGAAACTTAATGAGCCTTCGTTGCACCTTAACACCGTATTTATAACCAATGAAATAACTGAGTTGATCACCAAGCAAACCACCTAGCATCACCAAAACCAACGCCATCCATGCACCTGAATACAGTTGAAAGCCCGCTGCGATAAAGAACGGCTCTCCCGGTACAAATAGGTTTGGGCCAATGAGAGCATCACCCAATGCTCCCAGAAACAACCCTAGTCCATCAAACATAACAACCTCAACGCTTACTGTTCTTTGTAGTGACCAAACTTGTAGTTCATCTCGTTATTACGCATTTCTCCTTTAAAGAAGCGTCTTACATTGGCTTTAAGATAAGTAGAGCCTGTCTTCACAACGCCATCTTGGTCTAAGCGACGTGGGTCAAAACCAAAAGTCATATTTAGGAATCTAAATCGCCATGTTTTGCTCGCACGTTTTACGTAGTCACAATCTTCACACAGGACGATCTCTTCATCAAAACCGCCGATCTCATCATGCGCCCGTTTAGTCGAGAAAATACATGCGCCAATCGCCGTCGGGAAAAAGAACTGAGTAGTAAACAAGCCTGCGTTAAATAGCCCGTAACCAAACTTGTGTACAAGCGGCAAACCTTTCGAGCTCATGTACACACCCGCCACTTCAAGCTTGTTCTCTTCTAGTTCATAAAGCGCTTTCGCAAGGAAGTTTCGAGGCAAGCTCACGTCAGCATCTAAGAAAAGGATTCGGTTGTATTGCGCCAATGAAGCACCCGTGTTTCGGCCAAGGCTCACACCACGGTTTTCCATGTGATGCACCGTTAATTTTGGCAACGCGTTTTCATAAGCTTGCGCCACTTCTCTGGTGTTATCTTCACTGTTCGAGTCGACAACAATCACTTCAAACTCTTGGTGGGTTTGCACGCTCAACTCTTCCATTAAGCGGCTAATGCGTTTCTCTTCGTTTAGCGTAATTACGACAATGCTTACCGGTTTCATATTTTCACCTATTCATTCTGCTGTTTAATTAACACTAAGATTAACGAACTAAGACTTAACCAAGTCTTAGGCAAACATTCATTTTCCGTTCATTAACTTGATGATTTAGCAGTGATATAAATAGATAAGGATTGCGATGTAAAAGGGAGTAAAATGCGCTAAACAAGCGTTAGCGAACGTTTTATCTCCAAACGAACCCATTATCGAAGGAAATTCACTTTGAGATGGGCTTCTGACTTGCTCATATTGGAATGTGATGTTAGTATCCGCGCTCGCTTAAGCATGAACTTTTATGTTTAAGCATTACCACACACTCAAGGTCGCATTGAGGTGTGAAGTTAATTTTTACTAATTTGAGAGTAAAACTATGAAATTTGAAGCAGTAGTACGTACTGAACTAGGTAAAGGTGCGAGCCGCCGCCTACGTCACGCTGGTAAATTCCCAGCTGTAATCTACGGTGGCGAAGCTGAAGCTGTAGCTATCGAACTTGTTCACGCTGACGTGATCAACCAAATGGACAAGCCTGAATTCTACGAAGCAATCACTCTACTGATTGACGGCGCAGAAGTTAAGGTTAAGCCACAAGACGTTCAACGTCACGCGTTCAAGCCAAAAGTTGAGCACATGGACTTCATCCGCATCTAATTCCCTACCAAGGAATAAGATTGGATTAATCCAGCCTTCTGCATAGAAAAGATAATCGATCTTACCAGTCGAGAAATCTAGAAATTCGAAACCCCGATGCTACCAACATCGGGGTTTCACCGTTTTTGAGCCCTCAAAAAACGTCCAAAACATCTTATCGAATCCAAACTAAAGATACCTACCCACGCGCTCTACTTCTTTCAAAGCAATACCATCGGCTGCTATACCAACAGGAGCTGAACCTAGTGAATACCACTTAACATCATCAGTCTCTTGAGCGGTGATATCTCCTTTCCAGTCACTCACGATAAAATAATGAATCAACTGAAGTTCCTTCGTAGGATGGTAAAGCGAACACAAGTATTGGTAATCAATCGGAACAACATTAAGCTCTTCATCAAGTTCACGAAACAGCGCCTGAACCTGGTTTTCACCGTGTTCAATATGGCCGCCAGGTATAGTGATTAAACCGGGATCGGTCTCCCTAGACTCACTACGCTTTTCTAGTAATACCTGCGATTCCTTCAGCATGATAAAAGAAACACACTCGTGGACATCCATCTAATTTTCCTAAAGCCGTTACAAAGGTAGTTAAGTTTGTTGTTCTAGCTTGTGTTAATGCTTAATTTACAACAAGCTTTTTACTCAGCCTTTCATACAATTCAAAAGCTTCTGTTTTAGATATCAAATTTCCGAGAGCGTATTGATGAGCTAGCTCAATATCGTCGCTTTGATTGGAGTAATAGCGCTTGGCGACTGCAGCGCACTGGCTCAGATTGGTGTACCAACTGCCGTCTTGCTCAGCCACAAAGTAATACGCCGCTCGAACTAACTTTTTGCCAATTACCTTAACGACATCCGCATCAGTCATTGTTTTGAAACTCGGGGGCATTTGCTTAAGAAAAGTCGATAAATCGCCATTGAGAGCTTGAGCGATTTCAATGCTGGGTTTGTATAGTGGGAACTCATTAGATAAATCATTCCCCCAAACACAACAGCAGCAATGCTTGAGCCAAAACTGCCAATGGAATTCTTCGTTGGGCTGCAGAACCTCTGAGAGATACCCTGGATCAATATCAAGCTTAGTCACTTGCGGATAGGTTTGGGGTATGGTGCCGGAAAGTAGGTTAAATACTTCCTTTTCTCTCTGACCAACAGGCGTAGCGAGTACGATAGAAACATCCAAATCAGAGCGACCAACAATGGCCGTTCCTCTAGGCACGCTTCCATACAAGTAGATACCATCAACTTGACTTGGAAGTTCTCTTAGCAACGAATCAACGACTGCTGACACCACTTCTTGAAATTCAGGCGCAATGTTCTTTGGCGAATAAAGATTTTGAATGAACCCTTCTCGATCGAGTCCTCTATCTAGCTTCTGCATACCACTTTCCATCACTAAGCCTTTTTCCAATCAGATCGAACAACCGCCAACACAACTGTATCCCACCATTGACCTTTGAAGAATCGATGAGCTTTAAAACACGCTTCTTGTTTCATTCCCAGTGACTTACATAATTTAATCGCAGCCAAGTTCTTGCTGATGGTTTCGGCGTAGATACGGTGTATGCCTAACTCTGAGAAACCAAAATCAGCGAGGGCTTCAGATGCTTCTATAGAAAGCCCTTTTCCCTGAGTTTCCCTCGATAAAGCACAGCCCATCGAAGCTTGTTTATCGCCCTCAAGGCGCAAACAAACGGTTCCAATAAACTTCCCCGAGCCTTTGCTTTCAACCGCTAATTGAAAAGACTGGCGCGGAACTTCCAAAGCCTGCGTAACAAACAACTGAGTTAGCTCTCGATATTTGTTAGGTTCACAATCACTTTCGTCATAGAAACGCTGATACTTAGCGTCTTGAGACATCGCAACAAAGGCACACTCGTCTTCGAGACTCATATCTCGAAGAATCAACCTGTCAGTTTCCAGCTTAAACATCAAAATTCCTTTTTATCTTATAGCCTTGAAGGGAAAAGTCTCGGAGGTGTTTACTCGTATACTTTCCCGTTATGCTTCAACCAACCATGAGTGTGATGATTACGAGGGTCTTTGTGCGTCCAGTGCATTGCGCCACCTTTCTTGTTCCACAATCAAATGTCATTTGGGCTGACTAAATAAGTCCCTATCTAACGGTGCTTGTATTGAGTCGGACAATAACCTCTCGAAACGTCCGAACTGCGTAGTTTTACATGCTTGGTCGAGCGCCCAGAAACACGTGAACGCCACAGCTTAAAACTGCCAAGCTTGAGATGGCTACGCATAAAACGAATCACTTCCGATTCATTTAAACCAAATTGCAGTTCTATTGCTTCAAACGGCGTTCTGTCTTCCCACGCCATTTCGATAATTCTTGATTCATTCTCTTTAGATAGCATCATGCATACTCTTCCTTAATAAACTGGAAGAAATACGCCCGTCTTAGATTTAAAGATCACAGGACAAACACTTTGAATTGAACGCGTTATAACGTTCGATAAAACAACAGGCTACCAACTAGGCAATCATGGGGTTAAATAAGCTTGTGCGAACTCTCTAAGCACTCTCGCATTATTGTGGTATTTGCTATCCCCGCACTTTGTGCCATCTACTCTGATGTCCGGGCTGGAATATGCAGGTATAACATCTCGCTCATAAGACATCACTGTGCCTCTGTCAGCACAAATTGTACCGAAGGAATATTGAGGAGCTCTTGGATACGTTCCAGAAATGTAACTTTCTATACTATCAAAATCTTTCAATAACGTTTTATAGTCATGATTAGCACCACTTAAATGGCCAATTTCATGCTCCATTAAGTAATCAGGGCAGTTTATCGCTAAAGAAAAAAAGTAGGATACCGAAGAAGACATACCACAATAATCAGACTCAAAGCTAAAATTATAATTAGAAAATACTATCCCAGTAAAAATGGGGACGCCGTCTTCTGTTGTTTCTGGAATCGGTTCTTCCATCGAGAGTTTTAATAACCTCTCTGCTGCGCCCAAATCTTGAAACCAAAGGCTGTCGATTTCAGACGTATAAGTCACCTTAGTGACTTTTCTCGTCATAGGGACGCAGGAGTTTTTTAACACCAGATTCGAATAGCTTTCCCATGTCGCTATTTTAGAGGCTATAAATGCTTTGGAATATTCATCTAACACCGATTCATCAACATAAAGGTGGATTTCTGTATTCAAAACCTCGCTCTGTACACAAGTAGGAAACTCGATGCTTTGAGCATTGGAGAGTCGACTATTGCTCAACACTATAATCAAAACACAACCAACTAACTGGATGAGCCTTTTAAAAGAACTCTCACTGACTCGTGTATTCATTTCCACCCTCTCCCTATATTCAAAACCACAAAGAGCATCAAAAACGCCGTGACTTAAGATTCATATCAACCCCCATTACACATATAAGCATTGGCCTCTCAAAGTAACCTGCACTACCTGTGTTTTTCAGAAAATAAAAAGCTCGCCATACAATGACGAGCCTTGTTGATTATGGGAGCTTAACGCTTATAAGACCTTAACCTTAACAGATCTAGCCACTAAGACAGCTGATCGCGTAAAGCCAATTCAACGTTTTTCAATACTTTGAACTCTTCTCGAGTACAACCGCGCGCCACGGAAACCCAATGGTCGCCAGTTTCATCGGCCCCTTTAAACTCTGCACGCAACTCATATCGTCGCCATGTAACAAACGCCAAAATAAAGGTCAGTGCAAGCATTGGTAAACCGAACTGAGGAACAAATGCCCAAGTCGCCGCCGAGAGGACTAAAGCCAACGAAACGATATTGATTGCGTTTTCTTTAAGACCCAATTGACGAATTTCTAACTGTTTGATTTTACGTAAGCTATACACATCTTTTTTAACTCGGAGTTCATCAGAACCCACCAGAAAGTCTGATGCTTTGTATGACCTACGAAGTCGCACTAAATTCGCTAACCTGTTGCGTGTTTGGTTCTTATTCATCGCCTTTCTCCATGTTATTTAAAGGTTAGTAAAAAATAATATAATCATGAAGTTAATGAACGAATGCTTGTTTTATAAATCAAACCAATATTAAAATCAAGCCTATGTGATTAATAACAATTATAACAACACCACTTAGCATATAAAATTCAAATAAAAAGAAGGCTTATTGAGGAGTCGACTCATCGTAAATCGATGTACTTTAGTTAAGTTAGATATAGGCCGATAATATTTCCAATAACCGACCAAACATACCAAACGGCGGGCATAATTCCTCCTGCTTTGTAACCACTTATTTCAACGCGATTTTTGCGACAAACTTCGTGTTCAAGGAATGCTGAACAGTGGTCACATAACGCTCCACTTGTCATAGGTCGCATAACTCCCTTGCCCACAATCCATCCGGCTTTTAAATACCTGAATCACTCAATTGAACATATCAATATAGCTTATCGATTAAGCAATTGATCTCATAATGTAGAGTCTGTACGCTTACACTATGCACACGGTTACCTAATGAAGATCACGATGAACGAACTATTGACATGCGGTATGGAACAGAAACAACGAACAACGGTGACGAGTTTATTCGCAAGAAATGGATTTAAGATCGCAACGACTGACTTTGATGATGTGACTTTCGAACGTGAAAATGTGTTGGTCAACGTTCGATTTGATTCCTCTTCTAACGTTGAATCGATTTCAACTCTAAACAACTAACGAGCTCACAAGCAGGTCGCTAAAATAATTGAATGGCCAACATTCGAGTCATTTTAGCGTATCTTGCAACCTGCCCTTTTCTACTTCATCCCCACCCTCTTCTCTTCCAAAAGCCACCGAGTGACAATTAAATCAATAACTCGCAATTCCATGATCTTGGCTTATATTTATTAATATCCTTTGAAAAAAAATTCGAAATGATGCCTATGTTCCTAACTCGGTTAATTTATGTCAGTACGCTCTGTGAAAGTTGCGATTCTCAGGCTTTGAACGACATTCTTCAGATTTCACACGACCGCAATAAGCAAAGCCATTTAACAGGCCTTCTAAGCCACAATGATAAGTATTTCCTGCAATGTATTGAAGGTTCGAGAACCGCAGTGAACCATACTTACAATCATATCTTGAATGACACGCGACACAAAAACGTCATGATTTTATATTTCAAAGAGATCGATTGTAGGCAGTTTGGTGATTGGTCTATGGGTGATATTCCACAATCTAGCCTAACTGAACTGGTTAATTTACAGTTTTCAACATCAGACCAGTTCAACCCGTATGAGATGTCAGGAGAAAGTGCCTACCGAATGCTTCTGGAATTGAAACAGAATTTGCCATCAGAATAGCTCTTCGACCCAACTTAATCCGTAGAGCAAGCAACAAAAAGCCCCAACGTATGGGGCTTTTTGCGTTTTATTGTAAAGGCAACTATTCGTTATTCTTCGGTGAACTCTAATCGCTCTCGCTGCTCACCGCTTCTTGTTCACTGCCAGCAAGAGCTTGCTGTTCGGCGGTAATATCAGATTCTTTGAACACAATGAACGCGCGGCGGTTTAATGCATCGGCTTTTTCAGAGCGTTCATTAATCGCAGGCTGCAACTTACCAAATGACTTCACTTCCCAGATAAACTGCTTAGGATCGAGTTTGGTTTTGAGGTATTCAACCACCGTTTCTGCGCGGCGCTCTGCCAGCTTTTCATTGTAAGAAAGTGAACCCGATTGGTCGGTGTGCCCTGCCACCATTATGCTGCCTTGCAGGCCGCTCAACTTCGTTGTGAAGTCATCTAACTGAGTTAGATCTTCTTGCTTGAGTACTGACTTATCGAAATCGAAGTGTGGCGTCATTGCCATATAAACTTTACGTTCTGGTTTTGGTGGCTCACAGAAAGGCATCTCTTCGTACTTCTGAGCTTCTTCAAACACAATAAATGCACGGCGGTTCTCCGCTCGGTCTTTATCTGTCTTACCAAACAGAAGAGGTTGAGTCTCACCAAAATGTTTCACTTCCCAGTCATATTTCGTTGGGTCTAGTTGCCCTTTCAAATAATCTGCGACCGATTTAGCACGGCGCTGTGAAAGACGTTCGTTGTATTCCAGAGAACCTTTGTAATCAGTATGGCCGACAATCGTGATACGCCCTTCGAGGCCTCTGATCTCTTTAACAAAGGTATCCAAGTTGATCTTATCGAGGTCGCGTAATTGGTATTTATCAAACGCAAAATGCTCTGCGATGGCGATGTGCACCTCACGCTCTGGCGCCAAACACTCGCTGATTAAAAACTTAGACACATCGATGCCTGCGAACTTGTCTCGGTTCTCCTGGCTCACATAGGTGTCGGTTGCACAGCCGGACAGCAGCAAAGTACTCATCACTGCGCTTATTAGGAAAATAATTTTTTTCATCTTACTCTTTACTGTCACTTTGAATTCTCAACTCTTAACTTTCAACCCACTTTGGGGCATGCTTAGATCTTACCGACTAAGTTAATAAACACGCCGGATGCGTCGTAGTCGTCATCATTGGTTAAGTCACTATCAAACGCAGAGAAGTTATAACCAATCCCCATTTTGAAGTTCTCGCCGATGTGCTTGTTCACCGAAACTAACGCACCGTGTTCTAGCTCATCGTTGAGTGTGTCTGTTTTCCAGTGGTATTCACCCGTCACATCCCACTCTTTCATCACACGGTAAGAAGCGCTTAATCCGTATAGGTCGATATCGCTTTTAACCAGCTCATTCGAACCAGATGCTCGTTCAAAAGCTTGCTGTTTGTCTTTATGGGCGTACTTAGTACCGACATCCCAGTGTTGGTCAATCGAATAGATCGCCTCAACTTCAATGATCTGACTGGTTTCGTCTTGATAATCCACATCGCGATCCAGTTGATCGAAATCTGCAATATACGTGTAGCGGCTCAGTAAGTTGAGTCGATCGTTGTAGATCGGACGATACGCGAGGCCGCCAGTGGCTTCGGTAAATTGCGCCATGGTTTCGCCCGTGGTTTCGCTTTCGGTGATGGAGTAGTTGTACTTACCAAATAGCGTGTACTCTTCCGTTAAGTGATGCGTGTAACGGTTGGTCGTCACGATTTGTTGCAGTTCTCGCTGAGCGATGTCAGGGTCGTCTTCACTCTTATCCACTCGGTATTCAAATTTGTGGCTAAGGGTTATGTCATCTAGGTCAATTGAGGCATTGAAGCTGATAGATTCACGCTCTGTGGTAATGTTCTCGTCATCTTCAATTTCACCAAGCTGATAACCAATCCCCATCTCGATATCTTCCGTCACATCGTAGCCAAAGCCGTATGAGTCGATACGGCCATGACCATCATTTTCATCAACAAACTGGTTCTCTTGGTAAAAATCGACACTGCTGGTGAGATCTGCACGCTGACCAACAATCACGTTGTTTTGGCCTTCGTAGTTATCATCTACATAAGTTACGTAGGTTGAGTGGTCATCGGATACATCGTAAGTCACAGTCGCTTCTGCTACTTGGCCTCGGTCGCCATCGGTGTATTCGCCACCAAGAGACAAGTCTTCCAACACTTGGAATTCAGCACCAATCGACGCGCTGTCGTTTTCATCATAGTCATCCGACTGGTCGACGGTCTTTTGCCCTTTGACGTAAACGCTGTTCTCGCTGTCCCACATGTATTCCAAACGCACACCTGCTAAGGTCGCATCGCTGTGCTCGTCGTTTTGGTTAAGCTCTTCAGTTTGTTGCCCTGCCGCCGAAACCTTAATGTGCTCGGTGATTTTAACTTGAGTCTCAATCTCAATCGTTTCAGTATCTGTTTCTAGATTACCATCGACATCGCGCTCTTCATTGGTCGAGAAGCGAGAGAGAACCGCCAAGCGATCAGTAGCTTGTAAACGAACTTCAGCACCGTATGCCTCTTGCTCTAGATCATCGCTGCTGCTCGCGTAGCTGTATCCCGCGTCTTTGTCTCGGTACCAAAGCTTAAGGTCATTGCCAACGGCACCAAAGATGGTTGGAGCAAGATCGTAAAGGCTAGTCACAGCCGTTATTTGGATACTGTCACCCTCGCGATCTTCTAACGTATCGCCAATTGGCGTAAAGGTTAAGCCGCCATCAACAGAGACAAAATTCGACTCAGTTTGAGTACCTTCACTGTGTGCAAACTCAGCCTTAATGTAGGTACCTTCTGTTGCACGCAACGTTAAGTCCGTACCGTAAGACTCGTAGTCTTGGTTGTCCTTTTCTTGAGTCGCATACGTCACGCCAACACCAACGTAATCGTTGATCCAACCTTTAGCACGACCACCGTAAGACATCGCATCTAATGAATCTGAACCTTGTGGGACGTACTCATAGTCGACAACCAGAAAGTTTTCGTAGTCGTCTCCGTTTTCAATCACGCTGCCAAAGCTGTCGGATAGGATGTTGTCGAGTGGCTTGGTCAAAATAATTCGACCTTGGTACGGGTCAAAGTCATAGTCGACGCCCGGCTCAAGTGGGATTTCATTCTGCACTAGGCCAGATTCATCTTTTACTTTGACGTAAACTTTGTCACTTCCCGGTACCGCTTCACCATGACGAAGGAAGTACAGAGAGCCGCCTGTACCCAAGAACTCATCGTGTGCATACAAGGAATCAGCTTCTGCGGTAAAACCGACCATGTTCAGACGATCTTCACCGTATTGTGTAGTATCGCGAGTGCGATAATCAGCTTTGAAACCATAGAGGCTACGGTTGTAATCGTTGTTCTCAGTGCCTGTTAAACCCGTGTTGTAGTTACCCCACAAGTATTGAGACTTATCGTATTCCACATTGAGGTAAACCTTGCCCTTGGTGTTGACCACTTTTTCGATGTTTGAGCTGTCACCATAGTTACCGTAATAAAGCTCATCGTCGTCTTCGAGGATATCGAACACATCCGAATCGTCTGAGGCGAACGGATGTTTGAACATGTCTTTGATTTCACTTTCTCGCGTATCAAAGTGAGTTGTTACACGAAGTTTGTCGCCAAATTTACCCTGACCAAAGTACGCTAAACGACCTTGGTTATAGATGTCATTTTGATACTGGTCATCGACACTTAATGCATCGCTATTACCAGACACATTATTCTTACCAACATAAAGATCAGCCAAACCGGTTTGTGCGTAGTACGTATCTGGAATACGAACGTACAGCTTGTAACGACGTTCATCACCGTTATCAAACACAACCTTGGTAGGGAAAATGTAGGAGTCTGTTGGTAAGTACTGCTCTGCATATAAGTTGCCATCTTCGACATCAAATTCATCTTCACCGATGATGACTTTATCTACGCCTTTCAAGCCAGTGCCGATGAACTTCGCTAAACCCGCATTGGTCGGGATGTTGTGACGCATCAGCTTTGCCTGTCCGTAACTTTTACCTTTGCTCTCTTCATCGTCGTTATCGTTTCGGTCGATATCGACTTCAGAGTCCGGCTTAACTAAGTCAGTCACACCAACGGTGGTCACATCCATGTTGCCATCTTTGTCCCACGCTTTTAGGCGGAACATCAGCTGCTCACCGACCTCAAACTGATAATCAACATCAGTTTGACCATCCCAATTGATGTCAGAGTCGTTCGCCAGTTTATCGCCTTCAAGCACAGCGATTGGCTCAGACAGACCAAAGTCACCCACTCGGTACACTTCCAACTGGTACTTTTTGATGTAGTAACCGTAGTTGGTGGTAATGGTGAAACCGACGCTGTCACGCAGTGTGCCTTGTTCGACTTCTAATTCATCGCTGACACTGACATCTAATACTGGGTCAAAGCGAGTGATGTCACGGCTTGCCCAAATAGCGCCTTGCTCTAAGTAAATACGCGAGCTGTCTTGGTCTTGGTTCGGCTTGGTGATTTCAATGCCAGTCGTCTCAGAACCGAGTTTTTCAAGCTTACCTGTGTCTTTCGCTACCGCCATCACAGGAATGGCCGTTAACACACACGTCGCTAAACGAGACTTACTAAATACTTTCATACAATTTCCAGTTACGGTTCCAATGGCTTACTTCTGTTCACTTTGTTGGTCTTTGCGAAGAACGCTAAAGTTGAACTTGGTGAGCTTGTTCGGGGTAATTCGCAACACTTTTGGGTTTTCGCTCACCACTTCCATGGAGGTGGAGAGCGAATCAGTGTCCAACTTCACGAGGAAGTTCTTACCTTTCTTATTGAGTACCCATTGGTCGGGCACGTGGTAACGACCGTACTGGTCTGTGTAAATAACGATTCCCTCAACCGTTATCAACTTAACGCCCGGAATACCATCTTCGTAAATACCTTTGTTCTCGATAACGATTTCCCACAGGTAATCCTCGCCATCGCGATACAGGTTTCTGGTTACGTTGAGGTTTTCCGCGCTCAGTCCCTTTTTCTTGTCCGATTCATGCTTAAACTGAATCTGACCTTGTGCGTCGAACTCGATGCGAGAGCCCGCATCGGTCGTGACGTAGAAATCAAAGCTCTGCTGTGTGCGAGTTTTAAATTGAATAACCACTTTGCTGGTTTCTGGCAGCGTTCGGTTCACTGAATGTCCCCAAAGATCACCAAGATCCAAGCCTTGCTCAAGTGCAGTGGTTATCGCACCATCTTGAATAGCAACGTCTTGACCATCACGAATGATGTGCGTCGAATCAGCGATGTAGCCTTGCGTTGCTAAGTTCGCAGTTAGCTCAACATCAAACGCGGTTGCATCGGCTTGGAATCCATCTTTGTTGTGATCTTCAAAAACTTTACCGATGATCGATGAGGTATCGAACACCTTGTCCGGCTCAATGGTCACTTTGGCGGTGTCTTCATTAGAAACAGCCGAGCCATCAACCTTCGCTACTGCGGTGTTGATGTAATCACCAAAAGTGGCACCTACCGAGACACGCAATAAGTAACGAATACGCAGCTTCTCGCCCGGATCAAAGTTCAACGATGTGAACATTAACTTGCCCGTATCTGATGGATCTTGAGAGATAACCTGATCGTCTTCCGTACCGAACTCACCATCAATGCCGCTTAGCACAACTTCTGATGTATCCACGATGTATTTCAGACCACCTGGGTAACGGTCTTCCACAGCCACGTTCTTAAAGTAAGATTCATTGTTGTTCTCAACGATGATCTCGTACTCAACCGCATCACCCACTTGCGCGGTATCTTGCAACGCAGACTTGGTCAGCTCCAACTCTCCAGAATTATCAGGAATCTTCTTGATATGAGTAGTTACACTGTCGCTGGTTTCGGTACCGTCAGATTCGGTCGCCGTAAAGGTATTGGTAATGTCGTCATCCAAGCCCTTACCTAGCGTACCCACGACCTCAAACGCGTAAGCATTTCGTTTGTTGGATTTCAGGTTAACGGTAGTGTCTAAGTCTTTATTCGACGGGAAAGAATGACGCTGAATAACCGCGCCTGAGTCGTCGACTTCCACACCTTCAATTGTCCAATCGGTAAAGACTTTATTAGCAGTGCTGTTTTGTAGCTCACTGATCTCATCGGTTAGACGAACATTGGCCGCGTTACCTTGACCATTGTTAGTCACGGCTAAGTAATAAGTGACACTGTCATCATCTTCGGTGTATTCAGGTTTATCTGAACGTTTTTCAACAACCAGATCAGCACCCACTGGCGGTAAATCCAAAGCCGATACTTGGTCTGCCACTGCCTGCATCGAGGTTTCAGACGCCAACATGCCCTTAGAACGAGCGCGCATCGCTGGGCTACCAGTTAAGTCGAGGTAGTATCCAAGCACATCGATATTAGTCAGCATGTCTTCGTTGACCGTCAATGTGAACGTGTAATCAATCTTGCCGCCCGGCGATATGTCGACCAAGGTGAACAGGTCTTTGTCGTCATCAAAGGTGCCAGGTTGAGTTTCAGCCCCTTCTGATGTTGCCGTTAGTGTCCATTCATCAAACGCATTACTAAGATTACCATCAATATGATCACCCATGGATTCAGAGAACTGGGTGTAAAGCGCGACATCTTTGGCTATACCTCGGCCTATGTTTTGCACCACTAAGTGATACTCAACCTGCTCTCCCGGCACGTAATACGGGGCATCGGTAAACAGCTCAGCTTGAACCACAGCCGCAACTGTTTGAACTGGAGGACTGATAACATCGCCGCCATCTACTTGCGCAGTATTAATGATGTGTCCGGTCGCGGTATCGACTACGGTGCCTTTTGAGCGGAACACAACTGTGCCGTGCGGTGCAATATCCACACTGTACTCAATCGGGCTAATTTGCTCCGTCGTCGTTCCTACCGTGGTTGACTCAACAACCAAAGAAGTGGTTCCAGCAACAAAAGCAGGCCCAGTGGTACCATCGTAATAGCCCACCTCTATCGTGCTCATGTCATCGACAACACTTAAATCGCTGATGTAGTTGTTAGAGGTGTTTTCAATGGTAATCAAGAATTCCAGCTCACCACCCGGCTCATACTCGGTTTGTACGTTAGTTTTCGTCGCAACAAACTCAGAGTCTTTCGGTGTCATGACTACCGTTGAGTCTTGTGGTGTTCCGTTATAAGTGATGGTTGCCGTGTTACTGATATCGCCAATCGCCGTCGTACGAATCAACGCCTTAACATGGAATGTCACGGTACTTTGTGGCGCCACATCCATACTCACATCGATATCTTCACTCAAGTCGAACGTCTTGGGAGTGACAACAGAGCGATCATCCGAGGCGTCAAAGCTCACTTCCCATAGTAGGAATGCCGACTCTTGTTTATCCGCGGTCGTATCGACTTGAATGTCACTGATGATGTCTTGAAGTTGAACACCAGATGCAAACGCATCAGAGCTGTTGGTTACGGTGATGTCGTAGTTAATCAGCTTGGTTACTTCATACGATGGCGTATCAACCGTCTTCTTGACCGAAACCGTCGCCAACACTGGTGTACTGGTAGCACTGTCATCAAATGTTGTGCCGTCAAAGGTCGCTGATGCGATGTTAGTAATATCGCCTGTCGCCAACGGATTAGTCGCAACTTGAATAGTGAAAACAATACTGTCTTGAGGCGCAATATCGAGCGTCTCATGAAGGTCTTCACCACGGGTTGCATCCGGTACTGGGGTTTCACCGGTTGTCGATACCGCCGATATTTGGATTGAAGCAGGGTCAAAAGCTTGTTCAGTCGTACCACCTGCAATCGTGGTTTCAACCGACTTCAGCGCATCTTCAATAGCAACATCTTCAGCCCAACCTAAGCCGTTATTCTTAACGGTCACGGTGTACTGAAGTGTTTCTCCCGGAAGGTACTCTGCTTTATCGACATCTTTAGTGATCTCAACTTGCGCATCTTCTGGAATGTAGGTCGCGTCTGCAGAGTGCTCACCGTCGTCGCTATCAACTTTAACGACGTTAGTGATCTCGCCTTTGGCCTTATCATTAACAGTGTTGGTCACGACAAATGAATAACTGTCACCCGGGTGAATGCTGTAAGTCGCACTATAACCCTGTGCGTTATTAACCACATCTTTGCGAGCGTTCAGGGCTGGATCGCCACTGCCATCAAGCTGTTCGTCGCTAATGATCCAATTACCTGTCAACGCTTGCTCTTGATCTGGGCTGTTAGCCACCTCTGTCATGATGGTATCGATGCGATCCGTCAGGACTTGATCGACAAGGTAACCTTCACCTGTGTTAGCCACGGTGATCTTGTATGAGATAGGTTGACCCGGTTGATACTTAGCATCAGGTTCTGCAATTGGCGTCGTTTCTTTGGTTAGAACCAATTGACCCGACTTCGGAGTGATAAAGCCTTCTCGTAAGCGAGCGATCTTCGAATCGTCCAAACCATGTCGTAGATAAGCCGTATTGGTGAAGCGCCCAATCGCGTCATCTCGTACCTTGCCTTGGACGTGAATACGGACAGCTGTGTACTTATCACCACCACCCGTACCAGCATCGTCACGCCCAGCCATCTTGATCGATTCAACAGATAAATCGATGTCTGGACTGTTTTGACCAACTAGCTTATCTAACTCTGAAAAATCATTAGCGTCAGGGTCTGATGGCGCGGAGTTATAAAGCACATTGTAATCGACGCTCCACTCCGTGAGTGCGGTTTGCATCGAACCATCGACAGTTTCGACTTCGAAGCCACTGATGATGTCGCGGATTGAAAACAGGCCAGAATCCACATCATCGTTGGTAATATCGATGTAGTAATTCACCGTTCCACCAGGTACGTACGTAGGTGTATCTGTCCACTTATCAACTAGAATGTTCGAGCGGCCAGGGTTGAGGACAATATCGTTGGTGTTATCGCCATTCACTTGTGCTGTATTGGTGATGGTACCTGTCGCTGACGTAGAAACTCTGCCTTTCACGTCAAATACAATGTGCTCACCTGGGCGAAGGTCGACAGTTGCATTCAATGGTACACTGCTGTTGTAGTTACCTCGTACGTCATAAGAACCAACAGGTTCCACAGCAATCGCGGTGGTCCATTCAGAGAACGCATCATCACCATCTTCGGTTTTGATGGTATGAATAGCATCGATAACACTCACGTCATTCGCGATGCTATCACCCGTATTCTCTAGCGTAACTTGATACTCAACATCCCCGCGAGGTGCGTAGGTACAGCTACTGCCATCGTTTGAAGGAACTGAACAACCAGCCGATTCACCATCGGTGTAAACCAAGGTTTTGAAATAGTCGAGCTCAGCTTCTTGAGGTGGGATAGTTTCTGACGTCGCAGACTCATTTTCTGCCGTCACTCGGTTGGCTTCGATAGTTCCCAAAGCGTCATCACGGATAACACCCGTTAAGTTAAACGTCAGTATTTCACCTGCGGCAATATCGGTTTCAATATTCAGGTTATTGTTTGGGTTATAGCTAGGAACATAGGTATCGACGTTGGCATCAATACCATTACTGATTTCGTGAATGATATCGCCCGAAACAAAGGCAGACTCCATTGTTCCGCCAATAACCTCAACTTGGATATCCTTTACCGTGTCTTTGATTTGAATATCATTCGCCCAACCGTTTTCAGTGTTAGTGACCACAAATTCATACTCAACTTCGTCACCCGGCAGATAGGTATCCCCATCATTGAACGGGTTGCCGTTAATCGACACCACGCGTTTTTCAACACTGATATTATTTCCTAGTGGCATTAGAGTCGCAGTACGAACCTTACCGTCATAATTCGCTTTGTTTTGAATATCGCCCAACGCATCCTCACGAATCTCAGCATGGATGGTGAACGTTAGGCTTTCTTGAGGCGCGATAACAATGTCGTTATCAATATTGACGTTATTACCAGAAACGAAGTCAACCGCGTCTGTAATCGAATCTACCGCTGCCGTTTTTTCTAGCTGCACTTCCCAACCAGATAAAAATGGCTGGCCGACAGGGTCAGTGCCAGACGTCGAGGCATCTTCTGCAATGCGAGTCTGAATTGCAGAAATAGTATCTTCAAGGCGAGAACCATACTCAATACCATTACCCGTGTTCTTAATTTGAACTCGGTAGTAAACCTCACTTTCACCAGCGACTTGAGAATACTCAGTCTTTGCCGAGGAGAGGCCTGCGTCATAAAATGCTTTCTTAGAGAACGAAATTTCAGGCTCAGCCATCTTTGCAGGTGGAGATACGGCAATTAGTTCATTTCCGTCATCTTCATCGATGTACGCTCGGTTAGTGAAAGAACCTACTGCTTTCGGACTGATTTTGGCCTTGATGACGTAACGCACAAACGATGACAATACTACACCGCCAAAGTTGTCTGCCGATATATCAAAGTGCGTATCAATCGGTTGATTGTCTTTAATCGAGTTATCTACATCAGGATCTGAAATCCCCGATCCATCAGCGAAAGTTTCAATCGTCCAACTATCAAACGCCGAACCGCGAGTTCCATCGTAGTATTGAGTCGTTATCTGGTCGATATCATCACGCAGGCTAATGTCATCAACGTGCGCCGATGCGATGTTCTCGATTAGGATTTCATACTCGATGTAGCCGCCAGGCATGTAATTGGTAGCACCAACCAACTCATTACCATCCGTGTCGTAGTAAGCCAGAATGTTTTTTTCGTAATCAATTTTGCGACCAGTTTGCGAAATATTATGAGATATCGTGTCGCCATCGACGGTTAGAACGTTAACAACATCGCCATTGGCTTTGTCATTGATGGTCGCGACAACTTGGTACTCAAGCTTAGCGCCCATCGGAATATCGGCTTCAACATTTAGGTTACTGTTGGTTGATGTGTAAACATTGCCAGCACCTGCGCCCGCATCCACATACTCAGAATCAGTTCCAGTTGCGATCGATGTGATGGTCCAATCTGAATACGCTGGTCCTGTATTACCATCCACTAAGCTGACCGTAATATCTTCGAGGTTATCGACGATTGGAATATCGTGAGCGTTACCTTTGCCGTCATTCTCAATCACTAAGTGATAGGTCACGGTTTGAGCGGGCTCGTACACCGCTTCATCAGTCGTTTTATCAAAATCTAAATGGTAGCCATCGGGAATCACGACGGTATCTCGATAATGAATATCACCGACCGCATCCGGTCTTACGGTACCTGTTACTGTGTAAGTCACGTCTTCGCCAGCATCGATATCAATCGAGGTTACGATGTCAGTGTCGTTCGCAACATCACCGTCTTTGGTACCATCTGTTGTACCCGCGTTCGCAGGATCGCTCTTAGCAACCGCCACCGTAAACTTGTTTGAACCTACCGAATCATCGAAAAATGGATTACCTGAATTGCCATCTTGTAGCTCCACTGATATGTAATTAATCAGTTCGTTAACGTCTACGTTGTTTCGATAACCATGTCCATCTTGAGAGTTGTACCTAATGGTATAAGTCAACTCATCTCCCGGAGAGTAGCGGTTAATGTTAGTAGTGCGAACAACGCCGCCGTTATTATGTACCTGATGGTTTTCAGCCACGGCACGTTTGGCATACTCACAATCGTCAGTACAACCGGCATTATCATCATGAATCAGCACGGCTTCGTTGCGGATTATGCCGCCGTCTCTGTCCGCTACACCGTTAGATACCGCATTGTCTTTGACATGCGCCTTAATACGCACCGTGACAAAGTCTTTGGCCGGAATTGAAACTGGGAACTCCACATCTTCAGTCGTTTGAGGGCCGAAACCAGAGCCAGTATCAACAGACCAATAGTCAAACGGGTTTTGATTAAGAACATCTTCTACTTCACCATCTTTATCATTCGCTAGCGTAGTAGTGATCTCACTCAGGCGATCCATGAAGATAAGATCGGTCTCATCAGTGTCGCTGTTATTGCCAATAACGATGGTGTAGGTGAGATCTTCACCCGGCGTGTAGCGGACAACATCGGTCGTTTTGGCTAATGAAACATTGATGTCATAGGTACTGTGTGAGTTATCTATTTGAGCGGAAGAGCTGTGGTCACGGTCTGTAATAGGATCGTAAACATCAACACGGTTCGATACTTGTTCTTCTTCATAGTCAGACTTAACAATGCCGCTCACCTCATAGTGAACCCACCCTCCGGGAGTGATATCAACGTCGGTATCGATGTCAGTGTCGTTAGCAATGTCACCGTAACGAGAACCCGGTTTATCTGTGTTGGTCGAACCTACAATTGTCCAACTATTAAAGAAGTTAAGCGCTGAAATACTATCTTGTACCGTTGCGTCATTTGCATAGCCAACACCGCGGTTATAGATATAAATATCGAACGTAGCGCGCTCACCTACAACAAAGTCGGTATTTTGAGCGGTCTTAGCGACTACAAGATTCGGCTCGCTAGGATAGGTACGTACCGTATCCGATAGATTAGTATCTGGTCCCGTCACTGTTGCGGTATTGGTGAATGCTCCCCAAAGAATCTCACTGTCGACACTGCGATCGAGTGTCCCAACAATGGTATAAGTAATCGTCGCACCTGGCGGGATCTGAGCGGTGGCATCCAGATCATTGTTATCCGAGAACGATCCAGGGTCAGTCACGGCTTTCACCCACGGGGAGTCTGCCTCTCTTTCTGCACTGATCGTCCACGAAGAGAACACGGGCTTGGTTTCACCCGGCTCGTGAAGTAACTCTGCTTCTATGGTACTGATTTCATCTTTAACATTGATGTTAGAGGCGAAACCGTTCCCTGCTGGGTTGGTAATGCTGATCGTATAAGTGACAGTATTGGTGGTGTCGGTATACGCGTTTTGTTCGTCATGACCATCAACACGCTTATCCAATACTAAGTAGTAATCTCGTGGGTATGAGCCTCTATCGGAATAAAGTACGCTGTCAACCGTCACTTCATTACGGATTTCATCATCGGCAATGGGGTTTACGATCGCGGCAATGCTATAAACGATCTTATCGTGTGGAGCTAGCTTTGCCTTCACATCTAAGATCTTTTGATTCTTCTGATTACCTTCTATGTCATCAGTAAAGCCGGGATCACTGTTTGTCGAAATTGAGCCGTCAGAGGCATAAGATTTCGCAGTAATAATCCAGCTCAAATACGCTTTAGTCGGTGTATCATTAATAGACTGAGTCATGACAGAGACTAAATCATCATAAACCGGTATATCAATCGCATAGCCGTCACCGTTATTCTCTACCGTGATGTCGTAGTTCAGGGTACCGCCAGCTGAGTAGTAACGAGAATCCACTTCCTTTTGGACCTTTAATTTCGAGTTTGGCATTTGGACGCCAGAACCCGACTCGCCTAAGTTATCCCCTAAGCACAAGCCGGCATCGGTACCATCATCAACAATCTGCCCCACACTGGTGTCTGCCACTTTTGCGGTCAGCTTATAATGAACGAAGCCCTCAGGTGCGAGGTCGACTTTCAAATTGATGTCGTTTGTTGTCCAAGTATTGTAATTAAATGAACCATAATTCGATCCTTCACCACTTCTATCAGCGACTTCAAGCTTCCACTCGGAAAATGCTGAAGCATTAGAGCCATCCGCTTGCTCTGTCACGATACAAGCAAATTTATCGACAACTTCGATATCGTTGGCGAAGAACTCTGTGTCCTTGTTAGAAATAACAATGTCATAGACCACTTCGTTATCACCGACTATCCCCGGAACATAAGTCGTATCTGTGGTGTTCTTATTACGTGTAATTTGACTTGATGACGTCGTCAGAACGTCTTTCGAATCGAGAATATTGGCCAAAGCATCGCCAGAATCTGCGTGGCCATCAGCATCAACCACTCGGGCTGCAACTTGGGGAATTTGACCAATAGACACAGGGCTAACGTCCACCACAACGGAATAAACAATCTGCTCACCGGGATAGATAGACACTTTGTCTTCTAGTGACTTGTTAGACTCCTTTCCAGATGCATTGAGTTCAGAAAGGCTATTAGAACCGATCGAGGTCACTTCATTGGTCCAAAAATCGTAAGGGTTACCAACCGTGTCAGTTGCGTTCTTTTCGTTGCTGACATCGTTGCCTAGATCGGTTTCAAGATCCGCAAGAAACTGCTGAACCGAATAATGGTACGCGATACCAGTGTTTGCTTGGTTAGCAACCGTGACCGTATAGGAAAACTCATCGTCGACTAGGTAGTTATCCGATTGGTTCAAGGTATGTGTCAGGGTGATACTAGGCTCAGTGGGTGGAGTGATAACCTCATCAACTGTGACCAAGTCATCGCGTGTTTCAGCGGTTATACCGTCATTAACAATGTCGCCGACTAAATTGTCGGCAACGGTCGCTTGAATTTCGTAAGTCACTGACCCACCTATATCAATCGACGCAGCACTTACTGATAAGTCCCCTGATTCGGCGAAGGTGCCTGGATCGCTTTTGCTGCCTTCAACCTTGCTTACTGAGTTAACGTTGTCAGTAAAGGCTTGTTGCAAAGCCCCTTCAATATTGAGTGCCTTTATGTCTGAAATGACATCTTGAACGTCGATCGTCTGAATAAACGTATCGCCAGTGTTCGAAACCTTAATCTTGTAGGTGAGTTTGTTATTGAGTTGATAGTTCGTCTTATCGACTGAAACAACAACATCATGTTGGTACACACCACGCTGAATGGATTCTGTATTTGATTCAACAGCATCCAATAGTCCAGTGCTCGCACTTGCGACGTTATCAATCGTACCGGCTGCGTCAGCAGAAACGGTGGCGACCATGGTGTAGGTCACCGACCCACCAGCCGCAATACGCACACCTGATGCATCTAAGTTTCCGAAGCGACTGTAATCACCTGGAGATGACAGGAAGGAGGATTGCGCTTGAGTCGAGACTTGCGAGAACGCGCTGACATTATTCCCTTGGTCATCTGTCGTTAAGATATTTAACAGCTCATCCTTAACGTCCAACTCAGCAATAGCTTTATCCGACTCATTCGTTAAAACAAGCGTATAAGCCACCTCTTGGTCGTTGTCGTAAGACGCGCTGTCAACAGACAGATCCATAACAAGACCCGTTGTGTCCGCATAGGAGGCAAATGGAATCAATAAAATAGATAAGAAAAAGGCAAGGTTGTATCTGAACATTAACGCGCACTTCACAGTAGATTGACAAGTGTCTAGGCAAAAAGCCATAGATTTGACGTCACTAATTTGGCACTTAGCCTATTAGGGACATGCGCAACATACAGTTCAAATAATCCGAACAATTAACATCTGTAAAAAACAAATTACTGAAGATGTTAAATAGAGAATCTGATGTCTAAATTAGAATCAAGACATTGAGTTAATTATCAGAAGGTTAATGTTTTAATGAGTGAGTTTTCACAGTTGTTACGTAACTTCAGAAAGGAACTTCAATTTACACAAACAGAGTTTGCAACCTACTTAAATCAGCTGGACGACGAGTTTAATGCGGTTGACGTCGTAACGATAAATCGTTGGGAAAACAGTAAGGTAAAGCCTAGTACATACAAAGCACTCAAGATCTTACAGTACCTTGGCGGAGATTTGTTTGAGACAATAAAGAGCTTTAAGTCCGAACAAAAAGACACACTAATCGAACTGTTTTTAAACGAATCCTATGGCTCATTTCAAAGTAGAATTTCAGCTCTATCAGGCCTGAATCAACAACAAGGCAAACGCAACTTTAAGTCACGGCCTTTAATGTCAGAGCCGTGTGACACTGGCGTTATCGACAGAATCAAACTACTTTCTAAATTCACAAAAGTCGATATTTCGCCATTGGACCAAATTGATTTATATCTCTACTACTGTGAGAAAAAAGCACATGGTCACAAACTGATCAATGTAGATGGTGACATTGTGAGTCACAACGTAGGCTTTTTCTTTGAAGACCATCAATTTGAAACATTAAAAACTCAAGAGCTAGATCTAAGAATGGCCTGCTCTTTAAATTCAAGCAAAAGCATAAATTATTTTAATATAAGCTCACACTCAGAGACAAAAGATCATGTTATTGAGCATATAGTTTCAGATATACAGTTACTTTCTCAGAACAAAAACATTAAAAAATATTCTGTTTTAGTAAAAGACCCCAACATGATGAAACTCTTGAAGGGCGTGGGGTTTGAAGTATTTAAATTTTCGGAACCTTCTGCTAAAAAATGTAATATCACATTCAAAAATAAATATTATAGCTACTGTATATTAACGATTGATAAAATAGACTATCTGACTAATCGGAACGTAATGTCACTAATCAAAGATGAATATTCTACCATGATGAAATTTCCGCAATTACTGCGCGAAGCGCGCAAGAAATTGAAGTTAACGCAAAAGGATTTTGCGGCATACATTAATCACTTAGATGATGAATTCAGCTCTGTAGATGTCGTAACGATAAATCGATGGGAAAATAGCAAAGTAAAGCCAAGTAATTACAAAGCCCTAAAGCTATTGGACTGCCTTGGTCTGGACTTGTATACAACGTTGAAATCCTTTGATTCAGAAGATAACGAAGACAGTGCATTACTTGAAGACTTCCTTCGTGAGAGGTTCTTTTCGTTTCAAAGCCGAATATCGTCTATCACTAAAGGGGAAATAGAAGAAGGCTGCGACTGTCAGATCATGCCACTAATGACAGATCAGAATGACAAATCAGTAATAGATAGAATAAAGCTGATTTCACAATATACAAAGGTGGATCCTTCAGCTCTTGATACTATCGACCTGTTTCTCTATTGCAGTGAAAAAAAGGCGCATGGCAGAAAAATGGTCGATGTTAATGGCGATATTGTTAGTCATAGCCTAGGTTTTTTCTTCAACGAAGAGGTATTCGAGCAATACCAAAATAAACATCTACATATTAAGCAAGCCTGCTCTTTAGAGTCTAATCATAACTTAAATTACATTGTGGTTAGCGGTCACTCTGAGAAGCGCGAACAATCTATTGCGAACCTGATTTCCGATATGAAGCTTCTTGCAAGCAATACTAAGATCAAGAAATTCTCTATGATGATCAAAAACCCAAATGCATTGGAGCTGATGAAAAACCTTGGATTTGAAATATGGAAGTTTTCAGAACCAACAGAAGAAAAGTCGAACATCACCTTCAAAAACAAAAACTACCGCTATTGCGTACTGACTATCGACAAGATTGAATTACTGAGTAATAAACATGTTATTTCTTTTATTAGTAAATATGGTTAAGCACCGGATTTTACCAACGATAGAAAGCTTATACTAAATTCTGCTTAAGCTTTTCTTCCAACGCTTGGATACACAGCTTGATGGCGATAGGCGTATTTGAAGCAAATGGGTTTAGCGCATAAACCGTGTTGGTGGGTAATTCAAAGCTTGGCAGCACGTCGACAACATCACCAAATAACTGAGGAATGCAGAAATCTGGAATCACACCGATACCAACACCTGATTTAATCAGTGCAAGGCAACTGTGGAACGAATTGGTGACGCAACTAGCTTGCTGTTGGTAGACAAAGTCCTGCTCAGTTTGAGAACTAAAATGATGAGTCACCTGCTTTCCCTGCCAGGAGTTTGCAATGTAAGGAATCGATTCAAGCTCACGTTTACGCATGCTTTCAACGCCACATAACACATCTTTAAACTCACCTAAACGCTTTTGCTTTAAGTTACTGTCACGAGAACTGCCCACTCGTACCGCGAGATCAATATCGTGCACCATGAAGTCTAAATGCTGATCGTCGCTTATCAGTTCTGGCTTTAACTTCGGATATTGTTTCATCAGATCGGCAATAACAGGCGCTACCAATAAATCCATCAAGGCATTCGGAGCTGTGATACGAATCCGGCCTTGTGGCTCTTCTAGCTCGGCTTTTGCCATATCCCAAGCCGATTCAGCGATCACATTGATGTCTTTGCAACTCAAATAAAAGCGCTCACCCATGCTTGTCAAAGTTTGTCTTCGTGTTGTGCGTTTAAGGAGAGAGGCGCCTAACTCTTGTTCTAGAATTTTGAGATGTTGACTGACGACAGATTTAGACAACTCTAACTTTTCAGCCGCAGCCGAGACTGAACCCTGCTCTACGATATGAGCGAAAATCGACATCTGCTTTAGCTTACTCATCTTATTGTTCTCTTTTTACAAACAGTATTTTCTATTATCTCTGTTTTTCAAGTTAATTACCAAAGCTAAACTGTATTCAACTTATCGAGATAACCCAATCAAAAACACAGTGTTTCAAAGAAGACTGTTATGGAGAAAACAATGTCAAACAATCAAGTATTAGAAGCGTGTAAGCAAGGCATTAACGCATGGCAAAAAGCATTCAACAACCAAGACGCGAAAGGTTGTGCAGACCAATATACAGAGAACTGCGTAATGGAAGCGCGTCCATTTGGTACTTTTGAAGGTCATGAAGCGATTCAAGCATTCTGGCAAGGTATCATAGACCAAGGCTTCAAAGACGTTGATTACACTGACGTGAAATGGGAAGAGCACCCAGAAGGCGGCTACATCCTTACTGCTAGTTGGACAATGAATAAAGCATTTGGTGTTGTACACCGTGAACACTGGGCAGTACAAGAAGATGGTAAAGCTCGTCTTGTCAGCGATGACTTCGAAGTTCAAGGTGAACGCTAGAGCTGTAATTAAAGGCTAGAAGCTCAAAACTCAAAATAGAAACAGAAAACAAAAAGCCAGTAATCCAAATGGACTGCTGGCTTTTTAATGTTCACTCTTGTCGCCATTTCACTTGATTTGAAGGTGATTGAGTGACTCTACACAATCACTCAACACGCTCATCACTTCAAATCAAAATGTCTGGTAAGACAGGGCAAATACAAGTCAAAGTTACAGTGCTGCTTTCTTCGCTTCTGTAATCCAACCATCGAACGTGCTTTGGTTCGCTTTGATCCAACCGTTTACGTGCGCTTCGATATCAGCAGAGCTGTTCTTACCTTTACTCATCATCATGTTCTGAGCGCTTACATCATTGATGTTAAGTTTGATGATTTCAAAAAGCTTCGCTGCTGATGGGTTGTTCTTAGCAAACTCTTTATTCGCAATAATGCGCATTGAGTTCATTTCGAAGCCGTAGTTTTTGCCGTTAGATAGCGTCGTATCCACGTTCGAACGCTCGCCAGGAAGTGCTGAGAAAGGAACTTCTAACCAAACTACATCTTCGTTAGGCACCAATACGCCACTTACCCAGTAAGGTGTCCACGTGTAGTAAAGGATTGATTCACCCTTTTGGTAACGAGAAATTGTATCTGCAATGATTGCAGCGTAGTTACCTTGGTTGTGAGTTACCGTATCGTCCAGTTTGAACGCTGAAAGTTGGTGTTCAATCACCATCTCACAACCCCAACCTGGGTTACAGCCTGTTAGGTCTGCTTTGCCATCACCGTCCGCATCAAACAGCTTCGCGATTTTTGGATCAGTTAATTGACCAATGTTGGTGATGTTGTACTTTTCAGCCGTTTTCTTATCAATTAGGTAACCTTGAGCAGCGCCGCTTACATATTGGCCTTCACGGTAGAATTTCTCATCACCACCTGCCATTGTGTATTTATCAGCATGAAGCGGGAACCAACCTACCGTTAGAAACGTTGCGTCACCCTTTGCAATCGAGGTGTAGCCTACGTTGTAGTCCACTTCTTGAGTTGATTTCACGTCATAACCCAGTTCTTCTAGAGCACGGTTAACGATCAATGTTTGGAATGTCTCTTCCGCTACAGAAGATTGAACAGGCTGAACTGATACGCCATCACCCGGTAGGCTTGCTGCCCACACGTTAGTCGATACCGCTAATGTAGAAACGATGCTTACTGCGAGTTTACTCTTCCATGAATTATTCATTGGTGTTTTTCCTTAATTGAAGTTCTGATTTGTTACCGCGATTAAGTACATTCAGTACAAGGGAAACAGGTCCCATGCGATACCAGCGTAATTTTGTATTACCAGCATTGACACCCAGTACTTGGGTGATTCTGTCTAATAAGATGGCTAAGATAACGATGCCTAAACCACCAACAGCGGCCAGTCCCATATCCAAACGGCCAATACCTCTCAGTACCATTTGACCTAAACCACCTACCGCAATCATTGATGCGATAACCACCATCGATAACGACAACATCAGTGTTTGGTTCACGCCCGCCATGATAGTTGGTAATGCAAGTGGCAGTTGAATTCGGTAAAGCATCTGCTTTTTGCTTGCACCGAATGAGTGACCCGCTTCGATCAATTCTTCCGGAACTTGCTGAATACCCAAGATGGTCAAACGAACAACAGGAGGAAGTGCGAATATGATGGTCACCACGACACCCGGAACGTTACCGATACCAAACAACATGACGATCGGTACTAAATAAACGAAGGCTGGTGTGGTTTGCATAGCATCCAAAATCGGGCGCACGAATTTAGCCGCCGTGTTACTTCGAGCGAGCCATATCCCCATGGGTAAGCCAATCAATAGGCAGAAGAATACGGATGTCATGACCAGTGACAATGTGGTCATTGCTTCAGACCAAGCGCCAATCAAGCCAATGAAAGTCAAAGATACGGCCGTTGCAACGCCAAGCTTCAAGTTTGAAAACTGCCATGCCACTAGAAACAAGATGATCAACATGAATGGTGCTGGCGTAGACACCAACGCCGTTTCAAATGAACTTAGGATAAAATCGATAGGCACACGGATTGCCTGGAATAATGGGCGTCCGTGCTCAACTAACCAATTCAGTCCAGACTCAACCCAAGTGTCAACAGGCAGCACAGCCTCTGCAAAAGGGTCAAGTGGATCAAAAGGTGTCGTTTCAACGGTTTCGCTGCTTAACCAATCCGCTGACGGTGAGGTATCAGCGGATTGACCCCAAGGATCACTTGCAGGTTGAGCTGGAGGAGCCGATTGAGACCATGGGTCATTATTTGTTTGTTCAGACGACATGATCTACCCCTTATCCAATGTTTGTAACAGTCGTGACTTAGTCACCACGCCAAAGTAATTACCTTGCTCATCCACAACAGGCACTGAGTAAGGCACACCACCAACTAGGCCAAGCACATCATTGATTGGTAAATCAGGGTTCAGCGTTAGTCCATCATCGTGCTGTGCGCTGATGAGTGATTTGTTCTCTTTGTGGGCTTTACGAAGCGAGTCGATAGAGACAATGCCGGAGTAACGGCTGCTCTTCTCAACTACGATGCCGTACTCGCGGTCGTTATCCATCAAAATTTGTAGAGCGGACGCTGGGCCATCGTGTTCTGATTTTTTAAATACCGCAGCTGGCTTCTTACGCGCAATGTCTTTCACAGTAAGTACGCTTGCTACGTTCACACCACGGAAGAAAGCTTCGACATAATCATTCGCTGGGTTACTAAGAATATCGTCTGGAGTACCGACTTGAACCACTTCGCCATTTTGCATAATCGCAATTCGGTCACCGATACGCATCGCTTCATCCAAATCATGCGAGATAAAAACAATGGTTCGTTTATCGTCATTTTGAAGGCGAATAAGCTCATCTTGCATTTCTGTACGAATCAAAGGATCGAGCGCCGAGAACGCTTCATCCATCAACAAGATATCTGGGTCACATGCTAGTGCACGAGCCAAACCAACACGCTGCTTCATACCACCAGATAGTTCATCTGGGTAAGATTCTGAATATGCGCCAAGGCCAACACGTTCAAGTGCTTCAAGTGCTGATTGCTTTCGTTGCTCAACTTCAACACCCGCAAGCTCTAGACCAAATGCGGCATTTTCGATGACCGTCATATGCGGCATCAAAGCGAAATTTTGGAAAACCATCGAGATGTTGTTGCGGCGAACTTCGCGGAGTTCATCTTCTGAGATGTGGGCAATGTCTTTGCCTCGAAGAAGCACATTGCCTTTGGTTGGTTCGATCAAGCGGTTAAGAAGGCGTACTAGGGTTGATTTGCCAGATCCTGACAGTCCCATTATGACGAAAATCTCGCCTTCTTGGATACTAAGAGAAACATCGTTAACGCCGATCGTTAGCCCTGTTTCTTCGAAAACTTTATCTTTATTTGCGCCTTCATTAATCATTGTAAAAGCACGGTCGGTGTCTTCACCAAACACCTTGTACAGTCCCTTAACTTCCAGTATGGGATCCATGTAATCTAATCCTTTCTCAGTTATTTAAACTTAAAAATGGTTATTTAAACCTGAAAAACAATTAGCACTCTAAGTAATTGGCACATGTAAACCAAGGAGCTTCGTGCGGTAAAATAAGGTGACAGACCGAAACCAGACCAGTGACAGCAAGACCAAAAAACAAGCAAAAATATAACAAACCACTGATAATTAAAGGGATAAATTAGACAGATGCACTACCAACATTATGTATTACTTAGTCGTAGATTATTGAATATTAATTTTACATTAGAGTAATTAATAGGCTGAATGAACCAACAAAAGCCACAATTAGTTCGCACACAAATAATTCGAATACGAACTATTTATTAAGCTTTCATGATGTTTCCGAGGCGAAAGTTCGCTCGGTAGAAAATATAAGATCAACTCTCAATCTCTACCTAAAAACCAAAGGTCAACCGGCTAAAGTCAGCGAGTTGAAATCAACCTTTTCAACCAAGAATTTTAATACGTCACACCAACTGTGATACTTGCTGCAAACTGTCAATTGGTGATTATCTAAGCTGAACTTCAACTTGTAGAGTGCTCATTGCTGAGCCATTCTTTATAAAAGAAATAAGCATTTTCCCGTGACGAAATAGAGAAAAAGACAAGGAATTCGAATGATAAAAATGTTGGTGTGTGACTTTGACGGTACGCTGGATGGAGGCTCATCTCACGGTGTTAACCAGCTATTTGATTACCTCACAGAACAACCTGATATTCGCTTTATCATCGCGACAGGAAGAACATTACCTTCGATTCGAATGGGTTTAGAATCGGATAACTACCCGAAGCCACACAGTATTATTAGCGATGTGGGCACCAAAATTCATCATGTTCATTCCCAAAAACCAGACCATGTTTGGCATAACCAACTGGAAGCTTCTTGGAACAAATCAAGGGTAGAGACGGCTCTCGCCCCCCTTGATTTTATGGGTGAGCGCATAGAAAACCATCAAGGCGATTACAAGATCACCTTTGAAGGAAAGCTTTCAGAGCCTCAACACGAACTGATTGAATCTAGCTTGGAGATGCACGGATTAGATGTTCACCTGACTTACTCTCATGATTGGTACTTAGATATCACACCAAAAGGCGTTAACAAGGCGACTGCGATTAACCACCTACTCGAACAACACGATTTGAGCGTTGCAGAAGTGTGCGTCGCAGGTGACTCAGCTAACGACACCTCAATGCTCACCATTGAAGGCGTAAACTCGATACTGGTTGCTAACCATTACCCAGAGGTTGCTCACCTATCGGATAGAGACAACGTATACACGAGTAGAGCAACACATGCTGAGGGTGTCTTAGAAGGCCTTAAATACTGGCAAGGGCGTGCAGCAGCGGGTAATTAGAAATAAGTAGAGGTGACCGACTGCTCCCTACTTGCTATCCTTATTTCCAACCGGGAAGCCAATGATCCTTGTCGGTGAGATCACGCCAGTTGATGTCTTCCTCTCGTTTGGTCATCACCGCTTCTATCAAACAACGAATAACCTCCCCTTCTTCAAACTCTACCTCTGTGACCATAAAGTGTTTTTCTTTCTTTACAGGGCTAACGGCCGTCCATTTACTGCGAAGTAGTTTCTTTGGATTGATTCGATTCATGAGTTTATTTCTCGCTTAGATGTCATTGATTATTATGGATTGTCTAGCCGACACTGAGTAATAGTCTTCGTCGCAAGAAAAGGATCAAAAAAAGCCAGCGATTAGGCTGGCTTCATTCAGTTAGCTATTACTTGTTAAAGATTAGCCGTTTTTAGGTGGATCAAATGCCGTCAGTTCTAATACTGGGCCTGTGTATTTTTCAATTTTCACAAGCGCAGAGTTCGCTGCACAACCATTTGCCAAACGAGAGGTCGGAATATCCAACGTAAGTACGTTACAGCCGCCGTTTTTACATAGGCCTGTATCTTTATCTAAATCTGGCCAACCGCCTTCATGGATACATACTGAGCCTTGTTTGATGCCATCAGTCACTAATGCACCAACCAATACTTGGCCACGACCATTGTGTGCACGAACCAAATCACCTGTTTTAATGCCACGCGCTTTTGCGTCTTCAGGGTGGATTGAAATCGGCTCGCGGTCTGCGATAGCGTACTCTTCACGAATCTTCGCGTAGTTGAACTGACTATGTAGACGGTGCGCCGCGTGCGCTGTCATCAATTGCAGTTCGCCATCTTTAGCATTGCCGGTGTACTCTGTTGGCTCCATCCAAGTTGGGTGTGCTGGGCAATCATCTAGTTGGTAACCTTCAATGGTTCTTGAGAATATCTCGAACTTGCCACTTGGTGTACCTAGTGGGTTCATGATTGGGTTCTCACGAAAATCAGCGTAACGAACAAACTGTGCGTTCTTCTCGTTCCACTTCATCTCGATCAACTGATTATCTTCCCAGAACTTGCTGAAGTTAGGCATTACGATACGCTGACCACGACCACCTTGCTGTGCGGTTTTGTAGAAACCATACAGCCATTCCATCTCGGTCTTGCCTTCGGTGTACACATCACGACCACCCGGAGCAAGTAACTCAGACATGTCCGCAAATACATCGAAATCGTTACGAGCTTCACCTTGTGGCTCAACCACTTTCTTCATTGGCACTAAGTGTTGGTTACTGTAGTCACCCGTCATCGTCATATCATTACGTTCAAACGATGTAGTAATTGGCAGAACAATATCCGCGTGCTTAGCTGCTGCTGTCCAGTAAGGTTCTGAGATAACAATCAGCTCAGGCTTTTGCCAAGCTTTGATCAAGCGGTTGGTATCTTGGTGGTGAGTAAAGTTCGCACCGCCTGCCCACCAGATCATTTTGATCTCTGGGAACGTTAGGTTGTGACCATTGTGATGGTAGCTTGAACCCGGGTTTTCTAGCGCTTCAACAATACGCGCTACAGGGAATGCGTTCACAGATCCTGAAACAGCCCAATCGTTACCCGCCGAAGAACCACCGCCAAGTGACGCTGAAATCGCAGGAAGTACGCCTGCATCACGAGCAGGGTTACCACCGTTTGAGTAGTGGTAAGAAAGACCGAAACCACCACCAGGCAAGCCAACTTGACCTAGCATTGTCGCTAGCGTAACCAACATCCAGTGACGTTGTTCACCGTATTGTTGACGCTGCATACCCCAGCCAGACATCAGCATAGTACGGTTCTTACTGAAGATATCCGCAAGTAGCTCAAGCTGCTTCACTGGCACACCACAGATCTCAGACGCCCACTCAGCAGATTTTTCTACGCCGTCTTCCTTACCCATCAAGTAAGCTTCGAATACGTCGTAACCTGTTGTGTATTTACCCAAGAATTCTTTATCGTGCTTGCCCTGTTTCACTAACGTGTGTGCGATACCCATCATCATGGCTACGTCAGTCATTGGGTGAGGAGCAATCCACTCTGCGTTGTCACCAAAAAACTCGATAGTCTCAGAGCGCATTGGGTCAATCGCAATCACTGTCTTACCCGACTTCTTCAACTGGTGGAAGAACTCAAGACCTGCACAGTCGGTTGAGCTCCAAGCGATCTTCAAGGTGTTAATTGGGTTTAGGCCCCAAAGTACCACCACATCACTGTGCTCAAGGATAACTGGGTAAGTCGTCTGCTGTTCATACACCTCAATCGAACCCACAACGTGCGGCATGATAACTTGCGCAGCACCTGTTGAGTAATCACCTAAGTGACCAGAGTAACCACCAGCCATGCTCATGTAACGTTGTAGAAGCGTTTGCGCTTTGTGCAGAACACCACTTGAACGCCAGCCATAAGAGCCTGCGAATACAGATTCCGCACCGTGCTCTTGACGAATACGTGAGTGTTGTTGGTGAATCAATTTGTACACTTCATCCCAAGAGATACGAACAAATTCATCACTACCACGTACACCTTCAGGTGCAGATGGGTTAGCCAAGTAGCCTTTACGAACCATAGGGTACTTAACACGCGCTTTGGTGTGTACTTGATCAGGGCCTGTGGTCTGCAGGCTATTTGGAACCGTTTGTGCCAGTGCATTCGTCGTCGACACTAACTTGCCATCTTTCACTTCACACAGCATTGGTCCCATACGACCTGATGTTAGAACACCAGAACCACGTTTGTCCGAAGCAATTGCGCTCATCGGCGTCAAAGATGTGAATGCCAACGCACCAGCTGTAATACCTGTGCCTTTCATAAATCCACGACGTGTCATATTAGTCATAATTTTATCCTTCTAATTCTCTTTAGTGACCAACAACGTCTTTCGCGTGGTTTTGGAAGTACTTAGTCAGCAGCTCAAGGTTTTGCTCAGAAATGTCTGTACGGTCGCCCATACTTTTCGCAACAGGTCCCCAAGCATTCACAGTGAAGTGGTTTGAAGGAATTTTCGCGTGACACGTTGCACAGTAAACGTTGTCCAACTCTTCTGCGTAAGACCAGATTGGGTCTAGTTTATCGACAACTGGAGAAGTGATATCACCCGTTAGCGCAACTGAACGCCACTCGTTACCATAAGCATCGGCTTCGTATTCACCAGTAGTCAGTGCTTCTTGACCTTTATCAGTTAGTGTCGCAACGATTGCACGTTGACCTTCACCGAAGTAAAGCACTTGCTCTGCGCCTTTCATTTGGAATGCATTCAAAGTCACAGTACGGTTGTCGCCTTCAGCTTTAACCACTTCTAGTTTTGCTGTTGGATTTAGGTTACCAAATTCGCCCATTGCGATGTCGGTTACTGGGTAAACCACTTTCGCATCAACTGGCGTATTTTGAGTAAAGGCAATCAAGGTCTCGAAGGCTTTGCTGTCTAGTTGAGCTTCTGGGGCAAAGTGCGCGACGCCTTTATGACAGTCGATACACGTTTGGTTATTTTCACGACCATAAGCATGCATTTTTGCTGCATCACGAGATTGCTCGAACTCTTCCATTGCATCGAATTCGTGACAAGAGCGACAAGTCGCTGAGTCATTCTCGCGGAATTGAGCCCAAACTGCCTCAGCCATCTCTTCACGGTGTGCTTCATATTTCTCAGGCGTGTCTATCTTACCTGAAATAAATTCGTGGTAGATGTCTTTGGACGCTCTTACTTTGGTGATCACGTAGTCAATCGGATCAGTTGGAATGTGGCAATCGGCACATTCAGCTCGAATGCCTTTTGCGTTACTGAAGTGTACAGAACCTTGGTATTCTTTGTGGGGTGCTTCCATTGTGTGGCAAGAAACACAAAACTCAGTGCTCGATGTATAGTGCATAACGGCTGCAGTTCCCCCTAAGGTTAACCAGCCAATACCTATACCAACCGCCGCTATTAGTGCGATATAACGTTTTTTTATTGTCATAATTCTTAATCATCTTCAACAATTGGTTACAATTAAGATCAGAATAGTACTTTAGGGGTAGATCAGTTTGATTTGGATCATAAATCGCATTCTGAGGAACAAAAATTGAACCTTTATGAGAACCCAAGGTCACTTCACGAAATTATTCCCCACCAAATACAATCACCCACCAAATAAGAGGTAGCGGTTAAATATTCATTATTGATTAATCCAACATCAACGAGACAAAACGGCTTTCTAAGTCAAAGAAGTAAATTGTAAATCTATTACAATATTGGCTATCTATTTTTCATAAACTCCTCACTCAATGAACCAAACAGAATTCCAACAAAAAATGGCGAGTTTCACCTCGATTGAACAAGCGCTTGATTACTTCGAAATTGGGTTTGATAGCAAGTTCATCAACCAAAATAGAGTCGAGCTTGTGAAACGCTTTAATGGTTATCTGATCCTGTCAAAACCGGATGATTGGTTTTCTGGAAGAAGAGCGCTGAAAAATGCCTATTGTAAGGTTCAACGCAGCAAGTTAGATCGCCACACACGTTCAGCCTGTCGTGGGTGTACAACTTGTCAGCGTCGATAGATAGGAAGTACTGCTCAAAGTAGAGAACTAAAAAGTAGATAGTTGAAATAACATCTCATTACGATTTAGTTAGTGGTTTGCTCGAAAAAAAGTGTGCTAGTCTTACGGCAACTCAACTACGAGATAAAAACTACAATGAAAATTTTCAGCAATTTCGAAAGCGGCAACATTCACGTCGTTTCTGCAGATTCACCACAAAACATTCAACTGACGATCCCAGCAGACTACCAAACTGAAATCTCTCAGTGGTTTCACTTCCGCTTAGAAAGTGAAGCTCAACAATCTCACCACTTTGAAATCGGTCAATTGGCAACATCTGCCTACCCTGAAGGCTGGAAAGATTACGATGTAGTTGCATCGTATGACCGTGAAGAGTGGTTCCGTATCCCATCTCAGTTCGATGGCGATACATTAAGCTTCGATATCATCCCTGAACACGATTCAATGTACTTCGCGTACTTCGCGCCGTACTCATACGATCGTCACCAAGATCTTCTGCACAATGCTCAAACGCACCCTGCTTGTAAGCTTGAAACTCTAGGTCAGACGCTAGACAACAACGACATCACTTTGCTAACCATCGGCGAGCCAAGTGAAGAGAAGAAAAACATCTGGGTTATTGGTCGCCAACACCCTGGCGAGACGATGGCTGAATGGCTGATCGAAGGCCTGCTACAACGCCTACTTGATGAAACAGATACGGTTGGTCGCTCTCTTCTAGACAGCGTTGTGTTCAGAGTTGTACCAAACATGAACCCAGATGGCAGCATCCGCGGTCACCTGCGTACTAACGCGATTGGCGTAAACCTGAACCGCGAATGGCAATCACCTTCTATGGAACGCAGCCCAGAGGTATTCCTTGTTCGCGAGCGTATGCTGGAAACGGGCGTTGACCTGTGTCTAGATATTCACGGCGACGAAGCGATTCCATATAACTTTGTAGCAGGTAGCGAAGGCACACCTTCTTACAACGAGCGCATCGCGAAGCTAGAGAGCCACTTCAAGCAAGCACTGCTCACTATCACGCCAGAGTTCCAAGATGAATTTGGTTACGATAAAGACGAACCAGGCAAAGCAAACATGACAGTTGGCACAAACTGGATTGGTGAGCAATTCAAGTGTTTGGCTTACACCGTCGAGATGCCATTTAAAGATCACATCAGTCACGCTGACGAACTTTACGGCTGGTCTCCAGAACGAAGTGTCGCGTTTGGTCACGATATGCTAGCCGCAGTTTGGGCTACAGTAGACGAGCTATAAGGCCAACTAAGCTCATTAGCTTTACCTGTATCGCCTTTGGTTTATAAGAATCTGGGCTATAGATAGAACAAAGCCCAGCACTTGTGAAAGTGCTGGGCTTTTTAATATCGGCTTGGATGAGTGAATCTAACTTTAAAAGCTTTCTATGCCACTCTGAGGCTAGCAAAAAATACTGGGTATCTTTGCCTAATGTGGCGTTGTTCAGACACCATATCTTTGAAGCTCGGACCTTGTGATAACTGAACGATCACTTCGTCACCTTCTTGTCGCAATACAGCACCGCTAATATCGATACTGTTGTTGTCATGCAACCTCAAGGTGCCGGCCATTGAAAAGCCACGATAAACCGGAATGATGTTACGCATCATCAGGCGTACACCCTTTTCAGAAACTTCGCTGACATGAAAAAGCTCATCCTTAATTCGCATCACCGGACGAGCCTTTTGAGGGTACTTTAAGCGGTAATATTTGCGTTTCTGGGTGAATGAATCTTCACGCATTGGTGACTCCCTGTCTCTGTTATTTCGGTCAAGCAATAGGCTGTAGCTTCAATTGGTCTCAAATAAACACATTCACCAAATTGATAGCTAATAATTATATCGACTTCCCGAGCTAATGCTTTAGAGATTTATACAGAGAAACACTGATTGCTTAGCATTCAGTAAAAAATGAGAACTGAATCGGAAATGAAAACTAAGATGGAAACGAGAACTAAGCCGGAAATGAACTGAACCAATAGCTAAAAACCCAATTCTTCGCATCGCACCCTAAAGCTGAAACAATGCCAACTGAATGCTGAAGCCCACGAATAGAATCCCACACACAATGTTCACCATTTGCGAGGTGCGCTTTTGAACTAACAAGCGCTTAAAGGTATCCGCCATTAAGATCACAACTAAGAACCACATCGACACCACTGACGCTTGAATTGCACCAAGTATCAAACTGTCTGTCACAATCGCATCTGTTGAAACAAATTGAGGGAATATAGAAAGATAAAACAGGACAATTTTAGGATTCAGTAGATTAGTGAGAAGCCCTTTGAAAAACTGATGATATAGCTTACTTCCCGATGCGCTCACCACAGCAAGCACGCCCTCTTGAGCTCGCAATGCCGCTCGAAAGTGATTACAACCAAGCCAGATTAAGTACAAGACGCCCAGCCACTTAAGACCTTCAAACGCCATTGGGGTCTGAGATAACAGTAAGCTCATGCCATTCGCAGAAACAAACGCATGAAAAAAGAACCCGCATGACACACCCAACACGTTAATAAACGCAAACAGCTTTCTTTGGGTTAGAGCCGTGCTCAATACCAACAGAGCATTTGGGCCTGGAATAATGGCAATAAAAAACACGATGATAATAAACAGCCAGATACTTTCCCAACTCATTTCGCTCTCATTTCCTTGAAACTTCCTAATCATACTTGATCGTTTTAGGGCGGGTATTGTACGTCCATTCAATACCATTACAATATGCCCAACGTTTAATTAGCTTAGCTCGCTTGCCTTAGTTCAGTTGTATGGATAACGCTTAAATTTAACGTGTATAATTCACCCGTTTATCCTGTAACGCAGCAAAACTCATTCTCTAACATTTATAGCCCTGTTAGACTCCACCTCCATTTTGATACTTGGTTCATTTATGTCATTTGATAACCTCACCCTTAACGCAAAAACCGTCACAGCGATCCCTTCTCAATTCGACAAACCGACTGAGATACAACAAGCGGTAATTCCATCAATTATTGCGGGTAAAGACGTACTTGCGTTGGCTCAAACGGGTAGCGGAAAAACGTTGGCGTTCGGCTTACCCTTGCTGAACAACATCAACCATGATGTGAATGGACTGCAAGCGCTTATCATCGTCCCGACACGTGAACTCGCGTCTCAAGTGACCAAATCTTTAGAGCCGATCGCAACAGCGCTTGATATCAAATTGGTAACGCTAACGGGCGGCGTAAATACTGATGATCAACAGCAACAATTATCGACTAAACCACAATTAGCCATCGCCACACCGGGCCGCTTACTTGCTTTAATCAAAAGTGATGAACTGGATGTCGCTCAGTGTTCATCATTGGTTCTTGATGAAGCCGACCGCCTGATCGACATGGGCTTTTGGCCAGATATTCAAGCGATTACTGCAGCACTACCAAGTAAACGTCAGTCACTGTTGTTCTCTGCGACACTTCCGCCCGAATTAGTAGGGCAAGCTGAAGAGCTTCTTTTAAATCCAGTTAAAGTCACGACACATCAAGAAAACAGCGTGGTCGCGACTATTGAAGAAACCCTGTATTTAGTGAACAAAGGCAGTAAAGCTCAAGCGCTCATCGCACTACTCAATCAACACACATGGCCGCAAGTATTGGTATTTATTGGCGCAAAAGACAATGCCGATGCATTAACCAAACGATTGAATAAAGCCAAAATCAGTGTGAGTGCGTTACATGGAAATAAGAGCCAAGAAGAACGAGAGCAAGCATTAGAAAGTTTCAAAAATGGCGAGACTCGTGTGCTTATCGCGACAGACGTGATGGCTAGAGGCATTCATATTGATCAGTTACCTGTCGTAATTAACTTCGAATTACCTTCTCACTCAGCAACTTACGTACACCGCGTTGGTCGTACAGCAAGAGCAGGAAGTACTGGCTGCGCGGTCTCTCTGGTTAGCCACAGCGAAACTGACTACCTCAATGCGATTCGCACCTTGACCAATAAGCCGTTAGTGCTGCAACCATTAGAGGGTTTCCCGGTTACCGACAAACCTGCATCTGAAACGACCGCTCGCAAGCGTCCACCTAAAGATAAAATGGCCAATCGAAGAACAGCTAAAAAGAAAAGCATTAAGCAATTTAAAAGCAAACCAAATAGCTCTAAGTAACCAGAAATAACTCTAAGTAACCAGAAATAACTCTAAGTAACCAGAAATAGAATGGTCAGCTCAGTTTGTACTGGGCTTTTTTATATGCAACAAAATACAAATTCACACCCAAAAACTTCCCTAAAGTTGCCAACTTAAATGACACTTTTGTGAATTATGATGCCAACGTATTGATTCTTGGTTGCTCAAAAAAAATACTCTTAAATCACGTTGACGCCCCTATATCTAGCAACTAGATTTTTCTATTAGTGTCTACAACAGGAGGTCATTGAAATGAAACGTGCTAGCTCTACATATCGATTACAACTGATTAAGGAAGTGGCAACTCGCCGAGATCGTCAACGTTCCAATGACCCGATGGCAAACTACATACAAACCCTAATAGATAATAAAGATGATTGTGATACTTCGGTTGAACGCAACCAGAGGTTCAGTGGCAGTCATTTTGATGAGCACATAGGTGGTTGGGTAAGTGACCACTGGGGTAACAAGTAGGACAAAGAGAGTAATCCAACCAGCATAATCGCTGTAGAATTCGTCTCCGAATTAACCTATCATCTGCAACAATTCCCTATCCTAGAGTAAGCAGAAAGTGTCTGAGTTAAAAAGAGAAAAAGAAGTGATGGTTGCCTTCCAAGTGATACCTCGCGTTAAAGAAGGCAACAACTTCGAAGTGGTTGATAAAGCCATTGAAGTTGTGAAAGCTGCCGATGTGCCTTTCCAAGTCGGTGCGATGGAAACTACGATGAAAGGTGAACTCAACCAATTACTCGATATCGTTAAAAAAGCAGAACAAGCTTGCTACGATGCAGGGGCGGTAGAAGTGATCACAAACATTAAGATTCACAGTAAAACCACCGAGGCCGATGATACATTTTGCACGTACCATCGTGGTGTAACGAAAGCGAATCACATGTTTGTTTAATCACATTTTTGTTTCTGAAAACTGAGCTTTAAGAAAGGCTCTGAAGAACCAGTGGTGTTATTGGAAAGGCATGTCTGAGAGGTGAGAAAGGATTTCCATTCGTTCTTCTTCTGACATCGAATGCCAATCACGCGGAGTCTCTTCAGGGTCATCTTTTGCCCCGATCGGTTTTCGGTCAAGTGCTTTGACTGGCTCTTTTTTGATTTTTACGTTCTTTTTATTCATACCGACACCACTCCTTCAGGTACAAAGGTACCTACTTTAATATTACACCCCAACCATTATGTAAAGTAATAGTTACTTCGGAGTTAAATAAAATCTAAATACTTCCTCTTTAGCCAAAAAGATCTCTTTGGGGACTGGTATTTCCCTCTTCATCGACCTGCTTACCAATCAAGTTTTTTTGATTCATTATTTTTCTTCTATAGCGCTGACGACACAGCTTTATCACGTGCAATTGTTCTGACGGTGTCATCGACATCCAATTAAAGCGCTCTTCTCTCTTGCGCATACAACCGTTGCAATAGCCTTTGTCATCGCTTGAACAAACCCCAACGCAAGGGCTTGGAACTTGGAAAAACTCTAACTGCTCCACCATGCCTCCTTACACATTCAAAATTACGCTTACTCTCTCAAAAATAAGCGATTAATTTGTCGCCTGGCTCATGAAGTCCATACTAAACTATGACCTTATACTGACACATATAGTGTTTTGTAAACTATACTTTGAACCCATCAAGTTACACTTATCCGGTAACTTCGTTCTTTCCTTTGGAGCCTTATAATATGAAGTTTAGTTCAAAAAAATTACTAGCAGTAGCCGCTTTACCTATGATGCTAGCAGCATGCACAACAACAGGTGACAACGCGATGCAAGTAACACCAACCGATCTACAGCACCATAATTGGGAACTTGCGCAAATTGATGGCAAGGACATTGTGAAAAGCGAAGACCAAGCAGCTCCTCGTCTAGAGATCGGCGAAAAGATGACTGCAAACGGCATGGCTGGTTGTAACAACTTCTTCGGTCAAGGCGAGCTGAAAGACGGTCAATTCCGTATCAAGCAAATGGGCATGACAATGAAAATGTGTCACGGCTCTGCGATGGAAATCGAACAATCGGTTTCTGCTACTCTAAGCGAGTGGAGCGACGTAACGCTAACAAACGATACGCTAGTACTGAAAAACGATGTACACACGCTAACGTACACAATTCGTGACTGGGTAAACTAATCCGTCATCGAAACCAAATACTGATTAAAGGAGCCTGATGGCTCCTTTTTTATTGTCAGCTTGCCCTCACTACTTCTTCAAAATTGACACTCATCGCCGACTTTTCGTACCAGCCTCCAATAAACCTCAAAAATCTCTCATTTAGATGCAATAAATTCAACGGTTCAGCGGTCTGTTGCTAGGATGGCAAAAGCCTAGAGTCTGTCGAGTTTTCGAGGTGATTACAGATCGAACAAAACTCAACCGAGAACTCCCTGCTTGTTCTCAAGTAATTGATTGAATTTACTGTTGAATTAGAATTTATTTCAGAAACAGATAGAATAACTATTAGGGCATGTTGATCTTTCGTTAACCACGAAGGGTCAACACGCCCTAGGGAGTTTGAAAATACAATGCTCTTGCCCGTTCACTACCAAATGGAAAAGTTTATGAACAAGATAGTAAGTACGTTAGGAATCATGGCAACCGTTGCATACAGCGCAACCATTTATGCTGATGAAGCAACATCCATCGACAGCTGGAACCAAATAGAACAGCAGGCAGAGGGAGAAACTGTCTACTTTCACGCTTGGGGCGGAAGCCAAGAGATCAATCGTTACCTACAGTGGGCAGGCAAGAAATTACAAAGTGACTACGGTGTCACGTTAAAGCATGTGAAAGTGACCGATATTGCGGAAACCACCACTCGACTGCTTGCTGAAAAAGCAGCAGGAAAGAACAGTGAAGGCAGCGTCGATATCGTCTGGATTAATGGCGAGAACTTCCGCTCGATGAAAGACAACGCGCTATTGTTTGGGCCATTTACAGAGTCACTTCCAAATTGGCAGTATGTCGATAAGTCTCTGCCGATTGATGTTGATTTCTCAGAGCCGACAGAAGGCTTAGAAGCACCGTGGGGCGTGGGACAACTGGTGTTCATTCATGACCAAGAAACACTTCACAACCCGCCACAATCATTCTCTGAGATGTTAAGCTACGCTCAGGCTTTCCCGAACCGCTTAAGCTACCCTCGCCCACCAGAGTTTCATGGCACGAGCTTCATTAAGTCACTACTGATTGAACTAACAAACAATAACCCTGCGCTGGCTCAGCCGGTTTCAGAAGACAACTTCCAAGAAGTAACGGCACCACTGTGGGCTTACTTAGATAAATTCCATAAAGTGGCGTGGCGCGGTGGAAAGCAGTTCCCAGCAGGCACATCGGAAAGCATCCAACTTCTGGATGACGGACAGATCGATCTCGCGATTACGTTTAATCCAAACTCTGTTTATTCAGCACAAGCCAGTGGTCGCTTAGCCGAAACCACTAAGGCTTATGCTCTAGAAAGCGGCGCTCTATCTAACATTCACTTCCTTGCGATTCCTTGGAACGCCAATGCAACCGCGGGTGCTCAAGTGACCATTAACTTCTTACTGAGCCCTGAAGCACAGTCTCGCAAGGGGGACCTCAATGTTTGGGGCGATCCTTCGGTTCTGAGCAGCAAGTACCTCACTGGCAGCGCTAAAAACACCCAGCAATTTAAATCGGTTGATGAACCACACCCTAGCTGGCAAAACGCGCTCGAGAAAGAGTGGCTTAAGCGATACGGTAACTAGTCTTCATGCTACGCGCTCTATATTTTGTTGTTATAGCTGTATGCATTATCCCGACCATTCCTGGGGTAGCGGGAGTCGTGGCTTCGTCACTGAGTTTCATCCCGCCCCTTGGTTTAGAGGAGCCGACACTCAACGGTTTTAGCCAAGTCTTTCAATGGGAAGGGGCTTGGCACTCTATTGGCTTAAGCCTAGGTTCAGCAATTGCAAGCAGCTATATAGCCTGCTTCCTGACCTTTTGTATTCTTCAAGCCTCTTGGGGAAACAAGTTTTGGAGAAAGATTGAGTTTACGCTATCGCCAATGCTTGCCATTCCACATGTAGCTTTCGCTATCGGCTTTGCTTTTCTGTTTAGTCCAACGGGGCTTGGCGCAAGAGCGGTACATCACTTGCTCGGCGAATCGGCTACCAGCTCTGAATTGGCGTTATTGGTGAAAGACCCATACGCGTTCGGCTTAATTATTATGCTCGCACTCAAAGAAGTCCCCTTCTTATTGCTGATGAGCATTTCGATACTTCAGCAAATTGATGTAGAGCGTATCACCAAGGTCAGTGCATCGCTCGGTTACAGCCGCGCTCAGATCTGGTGGAAATGTATTTTCCCACAATGGTTTACTAAGCTTCGTTTCCCAATGCTGGCGGTACTCGCTTACAGTGTCTCGGTTGTCGATATTGCTTTGATCATAGGCCCAACCAACCCGCCGACCTTTGCCGTTTTGGTATGGCAATGGTTCAACGATCCGGATCTTAACCTACTTCCGCGAGCTGCTGCTGGTGCCATCGTTTTGTTTGGTTTAGCTTCGTTGATCATCGCCTTGGCGCGTTTAGTTGAATGGGCGGTTCTTAAGTACTTTCGAACTTGGCAGTATTCCGGAAGAACAGGGGCAAACCTTCCGGGGAAAACGGTATTCACTGTCCTTGCTAGCCTTTCACTGCTGATCATTCCTTTAATGGTAATTTGGAGCGTTGCTCAGCGTTGGCGCTTCCCTGATTTACTGCCGAGCCGCTACAGCACGCGCTTCTGGGAGTTCGAGTGGGAAGGCATCATGAGCACCGTTGGTCAAAGCTTATGGATTGGTCTGATTGCTGCTTCAATCGCTTTGTTGCTTGCGCTGGTTGCTCACGAATACAGAATCAAATACAAGTGGCAAGTTCCGGGCTTCATTATCGCTATTCCAATGCTAATACCACAGCTTTCAGTGTTGTTTGGTATGCAAGTCACGACCCTCTACATCGGCAGTAGTGCCTATGAGTTCTGGGTGATTTGGGCGCATGTTTTCTTTGCTTTCCCGTTTGTGTACCTGTCTTTGGATGGCCCGTGGAAAAGCTTCAATGATGGGTTGATTAAAGCCTCGCTGAGCCTAGGTAAATCGCCATTTCAGAGTTGGTATTCGATCAAACTACCAATCTTGCTTCCTGCGATTGCCTTTGCTTGGGCGGTCGGGATCAGCGTGAGTTTGGCCCAATACCTTCCAACATTAATGCTCGGCGCGGGCCGTATTAGCACGATCACCACAGAAGCCGTTGCACTTACCAGTGGTTTCGACCGCAGGGTGACAGCAATCTATGCCATTTGGCAGGCCCTATTGCCTCTGTTCTTTTTCTCTTTAGCGATATTAGTCAGCCGACTTCAACTGAGATATCGCCGTCTTACTTTTAAAGGTTTCCTAAGTAATGAGTCTGTACCTCAACGACCTCGCCATCCGTAAAACCGATGGAGATTCGCTGTTCTCAGCGCTAAACGTCACATTAGAATCTGGCCAAATACTGGCTTTGATGGGGCCGAGTGGCTGCGGAAAGTCGACCTTACTGGATGCGATTGCTGGTCACTTAAGTGAAGATTTTTCGTACTCTGGCACCGTTGTGTTGAACAATATTCAGCTCGACGAGCTTCCATCACATCAGCGTGAAGTCGGTATTTTGTTTCAAGATGACTTGTTGTTTCCGCACCTCAAAGTATGGGAAAACTTGGCCTTTTCGTTACCGAACTCTGTTAAAGGTTCCGCTCGCCAAAAACAAGCAATGGCTGCACTAAAAGACATAGAGCTAACTCACTTAGCTGAATCTTTCCCGGATCAAATATCCGGCGGTCAACGCGCAAGAATAAGCTTGACTCGTATGTTGTTAGCCAAGCCTAAACTCGCCCTGCTTGACGAACCGTTCAGCAAGCTAGACCAAGAGTTAAGAGCACAATTTCGCGATTGGGTCTTCGAACAGCTGACCAAAGCGAATATCCCTACATTAATGGTCACGCACGACGAATCCGATGTACCTCAAGGGGCAGAAGTACTGTCTTGGCCATGGAGAAGTAACCATGCTGGATAAGTACTCCATTAAGGTCATTAAGTGGCCATTAAATCAGTCTGCTAAGTTACTAAACCAATTGGGTATCACGGCCAATCAAACCACGTTATTCGGATTTCTGATTGGGTGTTTAGCGTTTCCAGCGTTGGCATTTCAACAATATGAGTGGGCGTTAGGCTTCATTGTGTTTAATAGAGTATGTGATGGGCTTGATGGAGCCTTGGCTCGAATCCAAGGCATTAGTGATGCGGGTGGTTTCCTCGACATCAGCCTAGATTTCCTATTCTACTCGTTGATCCCTTTTGGATTTGTCATTGCCAACCCAGAACACAACGCCATTGCCGGTGCATTTTTGATCTTCTCTTTTATCGGCACAGGCAGCAGCTTTTTAGCGTTTGCGGTTATGGCAGGCAAGCGAGGCATTGAAAACCCAGTCTATAAGCATAAGTCTCTGTACTACATGTCAGGGCTAACCGAAGGCACTGAAACCATCGCTTGTTTCATCGCGTTTTGTATTTGGCCTCAACACTTTGCGGTTATCGCTTACACCTTTGGTGCAGCTTGTTGGCTAACCACGTTCATGCGTATTTATTTTGGTTTTCAGACACTAAAAAACCAAGCTAGTTAATAAATGAGTTAGTTTCTTGCACCTATAAAAACGCCGCTCATTGTGAGCGGCGTTTTCTATATTAGTATGGATAATGCCCGCTAAATCATGACATCAAGCTTCAGCTGAAGCCGTGATTTTAAACCTCAATACCTTTAGGCTTGAATCAAGGTCGACATCGACAAACTCAGGCGGGTTGTCCAGACGCTCAATGAACTCAACGCTTGGTGCTTCTTCTGCCATCGTCTCAATCAGGAAGTTTGGTGATACTGCTGGTGAGTTCACACACGCAATCACTTCACCGCCTTCAGTTAGAAGTTCAGGCAAACGACGTAAGATTTTTTTGTAATCTTTGGTTAGAGCAAAGCTGCCTTTTTGGAACGAAGGTGGATCGATGATAACGAGCTCGTAAGGACCGCCCTTCTTGATTTTCCCCCACGACTTAAAGATATCGTAGCCAAGGAAGTTAACCGAGCGCATATCGTGTTCATTCAGACGGTGGTTATCGCGACCTTTGTTTAGCGAGCCACGTGACATGTCCACGTTCATGCATTGACGAGCGCCACCAGCGATAGCCGCGACAGAGAAACCACAAGTGTATGCAAACAGGTTAAGAACGTTCTTATCCTTGGCATTATCTTGTACCCACTGACGACCATTACGCATGTCTAGGAACAAACCGAAGTTCTGATTACGGCCAATGTCTAATTGGTACTTAAGGCCATGCTCAACCACAACCGGAGAGTCATTCAACTCACCCCATAGAACCTCTGAAGGCGCACCATCGGCATAACGGTGTTGCAGAACAATGCTTGTGCCCTGCTTTGATTGCCAGATATCTTTGTTGGTGAGTTCAACCAATCCAGCTTTAAGAGATGACAAGAATTCATCGTCGACTTCTTTAAACACGTTAACCAGTAGCTGTCCATCAACCCAGTCACATGTCAGTTGCTCTAGACCAGGCCAAAACTTACCGCGCCCGTGGAAAATACGGCGTAGTTCGTTTGGTACTTCATTAAGTTGCTGTTCAATATGACTAAAAAACAGAGGTAAAGCTGATGCTTCCATTATTTCACTCACTTAGTGTTTAGCTTTGGCCAAGTTAATGACCAAGGTTCAAGCCAACTGTCCAAACCGTTCGACACGGTTTCTTGATGCCACTTCTCACCCAAGGAGTTTAGGCTTCTTGGATCGCAGACATATTCGTAGGCTTGTGATTGATAGGCAAATCGAATCGCGAAGGCATGCAGATAACCTCTGTCAGCCTCACTCGATGGATTATAAATAGGGTCACCAACAATGGCTGAGCCGATCGACTTCATCGCGACACGGATCTGGTGAGTTCGCCCCGTATAGGGTTTGCATAACAGCAGACGCTCACCGGGTTCAGCCGTTGCTGATAAAAACTGAGTAATCGCAGGGTTCTCTTTGGATGTCAGAAGTTTCCAACTTGAGCGTCGTGAGCGCTCCATGTCTCCTGAGATCAAACCTTGCTTTTTCTTTGGCTTCTTAGAACCGATCGCAAGGTAGTATTTCTCTACTTCACGCTTTGCAAATAGCTGTGAAAGCTCGCTCGCCGCCGACGCATTTTTTGCCAGCAGCAGAATGCCCGAAGTCATTTTATCTAGTCGATGAACGAGATACAGCTTAGGCTCATCAATTGCCTTAGCAACTTCTTGAAGCAACATGGTATCGCCATCGTCTTTGTGGACGCTGACTCCAGGGTGCTTATTGATAAGTAAAAAATCAGAGTGGTTCAGAAGAATATCGAACATTAAAGGCTAGCTCCATTGTAGAACGTGGAGTATACCTCGTCTGAACCCAGATTCCAGCTACGAAAAAGCCCAACTCACTCAATAAATATTGAATCGTTGGGCTTCTTTTCAGCAACTAGCGATCAGTGCGTGGTCTTTACTCGATTACCAATAGGTAAATAGAACCAAGCTACCGCTTTACGCCAGTTTAAACTTACCAACTAATGCTTCTAGCTCAGCAACCTTAGCGTTCAAGCCTGATGTGTTTTCAGAGCTTCGAGTCGCCAGTTGCAAAGATTGCTCAGAGATATCACTGATTGCCGTAATGTCCGCTGCAATTTCTTTGGTTACAGCTGTCTGCTCTTCTGCTGCAGTCGCAATAGAGTTAACCATGCTTTGTACATTGCCCGCTCCGCTAACAATCGCTTCCAATGCTGAAACCGCACCTGAACTTTGCTCAACACCAATCTCAACTAAACGACAGTTATCTTGAGTGTAAGTCACCGCTTCTTGAGTGCCCGATTGAATCGATTGAATGATGCCCGAGACTTCTCGTGTCGCTTTGGTTGTTCTTTCTGCTAGCGCTCGCACTTCATCGGCTACCACAGCAAAACCACGACCAAACTCGCCTGCACGCGCAGCCTCAATCGCAGCGTTAAGAGCTAACAGGTTAGTTTGCTCAGCAATGTCTTCGATTACCTTGATAACGCTACCAATCTGCTCACCGTGAGAACCTAGAGTATTCATTTGCAACGACATATCGCTCATTTGAGTCGACACTTGTTGAATACTCACCACCATCTCAACAATCACGTTGCGGCCATCTTCTGCAGAGGTTTCTGAGCGACGTGCTTCTTCATAAGTTGAAGTACCTTGCTGCGCCACTTCTGAAATGGTCAAGCTTAACTCTTCAGCAGCCGTTGCAATTAAGTTGGCCTTATCAGCTTGAGCAGAAGCGCCCGTTACGATGTCTTGACTAATAGAAGATAGTTCGCCCGTAACAGATTGAACTTCATGGGTCACAGAAGAGATAGAACCTAATAAGTCCACTAACGACTTCTGCATCTGGTTAATCGAACTAGCAAGATCAGCCAGTTCATCACCAGACTCATCGGTAATGTCACCTGCGGTTAAATCACCATTTGCCACGCGGCGTGCTACTTGTTCAACACGAGTCAGGCGATTAATAATAGAACTCGACAACATATATGCAATCACACAACCGAAGACGATAGCAATCGCAGACAACACCATGATAGTGCGCTCGATGGTAGTAAACGTGTCGGTTAGTGTCAGTAGTGACTGTTCTGTATCTGCGCGCTCACTTGCTGACGCTTGATCCAGTAAGTTCTCAATAGGGATAAGATTGCTCTCATACAAAGATCGTAGCTGTTGAATATTGGCTAGTAGCGCAGCTTCATCATTGATCTTCGGCACAAGCTTTGATTCAAACTCTTGAGTGAAACGCCCTATCAGGTCTTCAATTCGCTGAATACGGCGGTGGTCTTCCGAACCTCTACTCTCCAAACGCTTAGCCTGCTCGATAGCTTGAGCAAATTCGTTCTTGTTGGTTCGATAATCATTGAGTGCATTATCGACCAGAGTGATTGCACCCAGAGCATCTCGATAGACATCTCCAGCTTCATCTATCAGAACAAGATAGGTAACAGTGCCCGGTACATCGTCCATTCTGATCTCATCAGCACTTCTATGAGCGCCAATAACTTCTATCCATACAATACTGACTAACGTGACAAGCACCGCCAATATAGAGCCAAAACCGGCATACAGTTTCTTTCTCACTGACAATTTCACACAACACCTACCTAAATTAAATACCGATCAAAAATTCTTGATATTCAATATATCGGCTAGGTGACGGATAACTTTAGTGAATGTAATGTTTTATTTTTTGATAAGAATTAAGTATTTGAATAAAAAAACGGGAGCCATTGGCTCCCGTTTCTTAACTTACTTTAGCTCGCGATTGTAGCTTCTTAAAACTATAGCTTCTTAGAGATAAGCGCAGAGCCAGCAATAATACCAATACCTAGTAGCATGATTGCACCTTTACCGCTATCGAAGCCAGAAGAGATACCCATGAACGCAACGATTGCGATAGCTACAGGGATGATGTACTTAACTAGTGTGTACCATAGACCAAATAGTGGGAAAGAGACTTCACCGTCGTTAGTGATTTCTTTCTCTAGGTCTGCACGGTTTAGTCTCCAACCAGCGAAGATACATACCAACATACCGCCAACCGCTAGGAAAATCTTATCCGTTAGTAGGTCGAAAATGTCAAACGCGCCAGTATCAAACAGTGTTGGACCGAAGCCGCCAAGTGATAGAGAAGCGAAGATACATAGAATCGCCATTACAACACTTGCAGACAGTACCGCTGTTACACGCTTCATGCCTTTCTCATCGATTAGGTAAGAAACCACAACTTCAAGTAGAGATACTGAAGATGTTAGTGCCGCAACACTCAAACCAACGAAGAACATAAGAGCAAATAGAAGACCAACTACGCCGCCCATTTCAGCGAATAGCTGAGGAACAACAACGAATACTAAACCAGGGCCCGCTGCAGGTTCCATACCGAACGCGAACATTGCAGGGAACATTGCAACACCAGCTAGAATAGCAACACCAGTATCCATTGCGGTTACCATTGCTGTTGTCTGAACTAGGTTCTCTTTCTTCTTAAGGTAAGAACCGTATGTCATCATACAACCCATACCAAGACTTAGAGAGAAGAATGCTTGACCTAGAGCGGCTAGGATTACATTGCTGTCTACTTTAGAGAAGTCAGGGCTGAATAGGAATTCTAGACCAGCCATCGCGCCCGGAAGCATGATGCCTTTGATAGATACCACGATAAGGATGATGAAAAGAAGTGGCATCAAAATCTTACCCGCTTTCTCAATACCACCAGAAATACCCTTCATAACGATAACAACGTTAAGTAGTAGGTATAAGCCCATCCACATTAGTGGTTGAACTGGGTTTGAGATAAAGCCACCAAAGCTATCACCAATTGCTTCTGGTGCGTCTAGAAGACCACCTGCAATTTTACCGATGTATGCGATTGACCAACCGCCTACTACTGGGTAGAAACCCATGATAAGTAGACCACTGAATACGCCGATAACGCCAGCGAACGTCCAACGACGGTCAGTTGTTTTAAATGCACCTACTGCTGATTTTTGCGTATGACGGCCAATCGCAAATTCAGTCAGCATGACACTGAAACCAATAAAAATTACAAAAAACAGGTAAATGGCAACGAATGCACCACCGCCACTTTCGCCTGCTGTGTATGGGAATTTCCAAATGTTACCTAAGCCAACAGCAGAACCCGCTGCAGCCATTACGAATCCTAACTTCGAACCCCAGGTATCGCGGGGTGTTGTGGTTGTATTACTAGTAGCCACGTGTACTCCAAACTTTTGTGTTATGTGATGTTGTGTTTTGCTTTGGGTGGCGTCTTTAAAAGGAAGGTGTATAAATAAATTTACACACCTAAAAGATTTGATTGACGCTCGTTGTCTAGCAAGTAAACCAGTTTAAGAATAAAATTGGAAGAGCATACCGTACAAATTTCGTTAAAGATGTAAATTTTTATGGTTAAATGCCGACTTTTCATACAAAACAATCGTTTTCTTCTTAAGTTGACCAAAACTCAACAACTTTAACCTATTTACATCTTTTGCTCTATTTTGTAAATAGTTGAATCCTTAAATTCCCATATCCGTTAAATAGCATTACTATCTAAGTGTCTCTTTTTTCGAGTATTCAATGTGGATAAGCTTTATCATTTTTTAACTTTAGCTTCTGTCGCTTTGTACTGGGTACTGGTTGCCGGTGTGACGTTTCGTGTTGTACTAAAACGACGCTCTGTCAGCGTTTCTCTTGCTTGGCTAATGGTTATCTACATTATCCCGATTGTTGGTGTAGCTTGTTACTTCCTTTTTGGTGAGCTAAACCTAGGCAGAAAAAGGGCTGAACGCGCTCATCGTATGTTTACCCCTTTCGGCGACTGGTTCCGTCAATTGAATGATTGCCAACTTCACCAACCAGGGAAAGTCGGCTCCCCTATCCATAAGATTGACGAGCTTTGTAACAATCGAATGGGCATCCCTGCACTCAGTGGAAACACTCTATCGCTGCAATCTTCACCAAACGAGATCCTACACGCAATTATCGAAGATATAGAAAATGCACAAACCAGTATCAAGATGGTTTTCTATATTTGGCATCCAGGTGGCCTGACCGATTCGGTTGCCTCTGCGCTGATTCGCGCTGCAAAACGTGGCGTAGATGTTAAAGTTTTGCTCGATTCAGCAGGTAGCCCACGCTTTTTCAAAAGCCATTGGCTCGCAATGATGAAAGACTCGGGTGTACAGGTTGTACAAGCATTGGAGGTGAGCCCTTGGCGTATATTCTTAAGACGCCTCGATTTAAGGCAGCACCGCAAGATTATCGTGATTGATGAAACCATCGCCTATACGGGTTCAATGAACATGGTTGACCCGGCTCACTTCAAACAAAACTCAGGCGTTGGTCAGTGGATTGATGTAATGGTCAGAGTGACTGGGCCAACCGTTAATGTGTTATCCGCTATTCATGGCTGGGATTGGGAAGTTGAGACTGGTGAACGCATTCTCCCTGATATACCTGAATGCCCAGTTGAAGAAATCATGACACATCATCCGGTTCAAGTAGTGCCGTCTGGCCCTGGCATGCCGGAATATTTGATCTTACAAGTACTGACCATCGCCATCAATCAAGCGAATCATTCTGTACGTATTACTACACCTTATTTTGTGCCAAGTGCTGACTTACTCGAAACACTTAAGATGACAGCTCAACGCGGCGTAACTGTAGAACTGATCATTCCACACAATAACGATTCACTAATGGTTAAATGGGCTTCTCGTGCGTTTTATACCGAGTTGCTTGAAGCTGGCGTGAAGATCTATGAATTTTACGGTGGCCTTCTTCATACCAAATCGGTAGTGATCGATGAAGAGTTTTGCTTGATCGGAACCGTCAATATCGACATGCGCAGTTTGTGGCTCAACTTTGAAGTGACTCTGGCTGTGGATGATGTGCATTTCACGCAAAAACTGTCTGAGCTGCAGAAATCTTATATCGCTTCATCCCACTCTGTAGAGTTAGAACAGTGGGAGCAAAGAAACCTTAGTAATCGCTTCTTTGAGAGGCTGTTCTACTTGTTCAACCCACTCCTATAATTCCAGCAATGAGTCGATTATGGCTCGTTGTTTCCCCATCGATCATTTTTAACCTTTCACTGTTAACTGAGTGAAAGGTTAAAAATCGTAAGAAAAGCGCAAAAATCCCCGCTCCGCTCTTGCTTTGAACACTCTTGGCATGTTTTAAATAGGACATAACCGATTGATAAGGAATTCACAGCATGTCCGAGAACAAAACCACTAAACTTATCACTGCCGGTCGTGATAAGAAGTGGACCAATGGTGTTGTTAACCCACCAGTACAACGCGCTTCAACTGTCGTATTTAACTCAGTAGAAGAGAAACGTAAAGCTACGATTAACCGCGCTAACAAGACCCTTTTTTACGGACGTCGTGGAACCAACACTCATTTTGCCTTCCAAGATGCGATGGTTGAAGTAGAAGGCGGCGCGGGTTGTGCACTGTACCCGTGTGGTACGGCCGCCATTTCTAATGCCATTCTCTCTTTTGTAGAAACAGGTGATCATATTTTAATGGTTGACACCTGCTACGAACCTACTCGTGATTTCTGTGACACCATCATGAAAAAGATGGGGGTAGAGACAACTTACTACGAGCCAACGATTGGTGAAGGTATCCAAGACCTTATCAAGCCAAACACTAAGGTGCTGTTTACTGAGTCTCCAGGCTCTGTCACCATGGAAGTGCAGGATATTCCAACACTAGCGCGTATCGCTCATGAACATGACATCATCGTTATGCTAGACAATACTTGGGCGGCTGGCGTGAACTTCTCACCGTTTGATTTTGGTGTTGATATCTCGATTCAAGCAGCGACCAAATACATCGTGGGTCACTCTGATGTGATGCTAGGTACGGCAGTCGCCAATGAGAAATGCTGGGATCAACTAAGAGAGCAAAGTTACTTGATGGGGCAATGTGTCTCACCTGATGATGCTTATTTAGGGCTTCGCGGCATTCGTACTCTTGATGTGCGTCTACGCCAACACGCAGAAAGCAGCTTGAAGGTCGCAAAATGGTTAGAGACTCGTCCTGAAGTTAACCACGTTCGTCACCCTGCTCTTGAGTCTTGCCCAGGCCATGAATTCTTCAAACGAGATTTTACTGGCGGTAATGGCTTGTTCTCTTTTGTACTAAACAACTCTAATATCAAAGCGACGACAGCGTTACTTGATGGAATGACACATTTTAGTATGGGTTACTCTTGGGGTGGATTTGAGAGTTTGATTCTAGCTAACGAACCAAGCAGTTTTGACAGCTTGAGAACTGTTGCCAATCCTAATTTCGAAGGTACCTTGATACGTGTTCATATTGGGTTAGAAGATGTTGATGACCTGATTGCTGATCTAGAGGCGGGATTAGAACGTTATAGCGCTCTGATTTAATCTGAGACGATAGGTCTAATATGCAAAAAAGGCAGGATATTCCTGCCTTTTTCTGTTTAAAGCATAACTCAAAATACTCATACTCAGATACTTCAGCTCATAATACAAACCGCTCATAGTCCAGAAGCTTTCAAAGCCAATATTGAACCTTAAAGCACATCCACTTAAAGATCTCAGAGCGATGAAAAAATGGCTATGAATTTTTCAATTTCTAAGTGATTGTTCCGCTGAAATAAATAACACTTTATTTGTGTGGGCAACCGACTAAATGATCATTGACCATACCTGTTGCTTGCATAAATGCGTAACAGATTGTTTCTCCTACAAACTTAAAGCCTCTCTTCTTCAAAAACTTACTCATCGCTTTAGATTGCTCGGTAGAAGCGGGAACTTGAGACATCTCGGTCCATTGATTCACGATCACCTCATTATCAACAAATTGCCATAAGGCATTAGAAAGAGAGCCGAACTCTTTCTGTAATTCAAGCGTTGCTCGTGCATTGTTGTATACCGAAGCAATCTTACCCTTGTGCTTAACCACATCGAAGTTTTCAATGATGTGCGGCACGTTGTCTTCATTCAACTCAGCTAGCTTGTTTAGATCGTAATCATCGAACGCGGCACGATACCCTTCTCGCTTTTTCAGGATCGTAATCCAACTCAGACCTGCTTGAGCACCTTCTAAAGTAATGAACTCAAACAGAACTTGGTCATCATAAACAGGCACGCCCCACTCTGCATCGTGGTACTCCCTTTCAAGCTCATGTTTAAGCGCCCATGCACACGTTCTATCCACTGTATTAGCTTCCATTTCGATGGTCTCTTTTAGTAATCGTACATAAAAATAATGCCCCAATTAGGGGCATTATTTCAAAGGTCAGTTGACGTTAAGCCACTTCAATTTTATGGAACAAACGATACAGCACAGGCACTACGATTAGCGTGAGTACAGTCGCAAAGCCTAAACCAAACATGATGGTTACTGCCATTGGTTTGAAGAAGATATCCGGTAGTAGAGGGATCATACCTAGAATGGTGGTAATCGCCGCCATACATACCGGGCGAACACGACTCAGAGCCGCATCAACAACCGCTACATACGGATCTTTACCAGATTTCATCTCAATCTCAATTTGATCAAGTAGTACGATACCGTTCTTCAGAAGCATCCCAGATAGACTCAAGAAGCCCAACAGCGCCATAAAGCCGAATGGTGTATTCAAGGCTAGCAAGCCTGTCGTCACCCCTATCAACGCCAATGGAACCGTTAACCAAACGATCAGAGGCTCTTTCACCGAGTTAAACAAGAACACAGTGATTAAGAACATGAACAAGTAACCCAGAGGCATGGTTGTGAACAGTGACGCCTGTGCATCTGCTGACGACTCATATTCACCCCCCCATTCCAATGAGTAACCCGGAGGCATCTCAATCGCTTCAATCTGTGGTTGTAAGCGTTTCTGTAGAGTTGAGGCCGTCTCTTCACCCAATAGATCAGGATCCGCCATTACCGTTAGCATACGCTTACGGTTCTTACGGATGATCAGTGGATCTTCCCATTCTAGCTCGTAACCTAACGTTACTTGTTGAAGTGGGATGTACTCACTTAATGCTGGGCTCCAGATCTTCATGCCTTCGATGTTACGAATATCGACACGCTCGTCTTCAGGCAAACGAGCCACAATCGGCATTAACGTTGTACCATCACGATACACACCAATCGACTTACCAGAGAAAGACATTGCTAGGAAATCGTCAACGTCAGATTTAGTAATACCATAACGACGCGCTTGGCTTTCATTGAACTGAGGCTCTAATACCTTAGTTCTTTCACGCCAATCGTGACGAACGTTAAATGCGCCTTCATCAGCACGCATGATGTCCATCACTTGTGCAGCGATTGAACGTAAAACCGTTGGATCAGAACCCACAATTCGCGCTTCAATTTTCGCACCGCCACCAGGACCTAATTCGATCTGTTTAAGCTTGTAGTCAATCTCTGGGAACTGACCATTTACATGTTCACGGAAGCGTTTCATTAGCCCTTCAAGTACTTCATAACTTTTCACACGAACCGTTATCTCGCCGTAAGCGCTATAACTTTTCTCTGGCGCATAAGTCAGCATGAAACGTTGCAGGCCTTTACCCGCGGTTGTCGTGATATGTTCAACTTCGTCCTGCTCAGCTAGCCAACTCTCAAGCACTTTAAGCTTGGTATTGGTCGCTCGAATATCGGTACCTTCTGGCATCCACACATCCACTTGGAACATAGGTGTGGTTGAAGACGGGAAGAAGGCTTGCTTAACGAAACCAAAACCGTACACACTCGCGCCTAAACCAATAATCAGAACAAACATGGTTAACCAAGCACGCTTCATACAGAACTCAAGGAAGTTTTTGTAGATAACAAAAACCATCCCGTTGTATGGGTCCTTACCTTCGTTATCTGGATCGACCTTCTGACCTTTAAAGAACATGTCGGCAAAGAACGGCGTGAGCGAGATGGCAGTAAACCAACTCAGCATCAAGGAGATCAGTAGCACCGTGAACAAGGTGCCACAGTATTCGCCTGTTGAGTCTTCAGATAAACCAATTGGAGCAAACGCAGTCACCGCAATAACCGTCGCACCAAGCAGCGGCCATTTGGTTTGGGTTACGATATCGGTGGCGGCCTGCATCCGGGTTCGCCCCTTCTGCGTGCCGATCAATATCCCTTCCACCACCACAATGGCATTATCCACCAGCATCCCCAAGGCGATAACCAACGCGCCCAGTGAAATACGTTGTAGGTCGATCTTGAAGTACTGCATGAAAATGAATGTACCGAATACGGTCAATAGCAGTATCAAACCAATCAATAGGCCCGATCTTAGTCCCATGAAGAACAGTAACACCACGATTACGATCGCAACCGCCTGCCCTAAACTCACCACAAATCCGCTTACCGACTTGTCTACCTCTTTAGGTTGGTTATAAACCTCGGAGATGTCGATGCCGACGGGTTGTTGATACTTTAGCTCGGCCAATCTTCGATCAAACGCTTCACCAACCGCTACTACGTTCACGCCTTGCGCAAAAGAGACACCAAGGTTAAGTGCGAGCTTGCCGTTATAACCAATGATGTTACTTGGCACTTCAACATAACCACGAGTTACATTCGCCACATCTTTTAAATAGATGAGACCTTGAGCACCACCTTCTGTCAGAATTAAATCGCCAAGCTGCTCAACATTCTGGAACTCACCCGTTGGATGAATTCGAATGTATTCGTCGCCAATTCTTACCGCACCCGCACTTGATACAATATTTTGAGTCGATAAAAGATTAAATACCGTGCTTGGAGACAGACCTAAGGAGCTTATCCGCTTCATCGATATCTCAATGAATACTTGCTCTTGTTGTTGACCAGAAACAGAGACCTTACTAACCCCATCAACCAACTCCAGCTCTCGCCTTAGATAATCAATGTAATCCAGCAGCTCTTTGTAGCTATAACCATCACCCGTCACCGCAAGCAAGATCCCGTAAACGTCACCGAAGTCATCAATGACTTGAGGATCATTGACCCCAGGTGGCAGTTCAACCTTAAGATCATTCACTTTTCGGCGAAGTTCATCCCAAATTTGCGGAAGATCGTCCGGACCATAGTTATTCTTCATCGTTACCGTTACCTGAGACAGGCCACGGCTTGAAATAGAGTTCACTTCGTCGACATAGGTAAGCTGTTGAATCGCTTTCTCTAATGGATAGGTTACTTCCTCTTCTACTTGCTGAGGTGTCGCACCTGGGTAAGAGGTGACAACCATGGCATCTTTGATGGTAAAGGCCGGGTCTTCTAGACGCCCCAAACCAAAGAAGGCAGAAACGCCACCAATCAGGAAGATCAACGAGAGCATCCAACTGATGACTTTATTGCGAATAAAGTAAGCCGCTACACCCGTGATCTGGTCATCCCCCTGCTGAGCGTCATTCTGGGGCTTGTTATTTGCTTCACTCATTGTTCGCCTCCTGAGATAATACTTCCACTGTCATCCCATCACGCAATCGCGATACGCCCGCTACAACTATATGTTGCCCCATCTCTAATCCTTTGATTATTTGCAACGTTTTCTGGTTGGCTTTGCCTAATACCACTTTCTGCTTTGAAACTGTATTGTCGTCATTAATGACCCAAACAAATGAGTTCTTGCGAGTCAGTTCATCGCCGTCAGCATTGAATACCGCCTCAATCGGCACCAAAACACCTGCTTTCAGTTCTAAGCCAATATCTCGACCATGTGAAGTAACATCAACAGCCATACCATCAAGAATTAAGTCGTCTTCAGGCATAGGCAACGCCAAGGTTACCGTGAAGGTACCAGTACTTGGGTCGGGTTCTGTGGTGAACTCTTTAATTCCCGCTGGGTATTCATTACCGCTCGGAACTCGCACGAGTGCGGTAACATTTTCTAGAATAGTTTCGCTTGGTTGGTTAACGTAAATTTGATCAGGAAGCTGAATAACGACCTCGACATCTTCCACGCTATGAATATTCACAATCTGCTGACCCACTTGAATGTTCTCAAATTGATCGACACTCACTCGGGAAATAATCCCATCAACAGGTGCTTTTAACATCGTGAAAGATAGACGTAGCTTCGCCAGTTCTAACTCGGCGTATGCGATCTGACGTTGAGCGGCAATCTCATCAAACTGAGACTTCGCGAGTAAGCCCTTTTTCACAAGAGGTTTTGAACGCCTGAATTGGCTATTCACTACGGTATATCGAGCTTGCGCATTATCGACGTCTAATCGATAGTCCGTTGGATCAAGCTCAGCAATCACATCTCCAGCTTCAACTCGTTCACCCTCTTTGACATCTAGCCTATATATCTCACCCGCCACACGAAAACTCAGATGTGCTTTTTCCGCCGCATTGGCAACGGCAGGGAAATACAATTTGTCGTTAAAATCTAATACTGAAATCTCAATCGCTTTCACTAATGGCGTATTATCGACTTCGACTTGTGGTTTTTCTCCACACGCGGTCAGCAAAGCTAAACATGACAATCCTGTCGCTAGTTTAAATGCACTCATGTTATAGCCCCCTTTCCTTGATCCACTCTCGAACTTTAATGCCGGATTCAAGGCCATTAACACCAGAGGTTACGATGCGGTCTCCATCGTTTAAGCCAGAGACAATGTGACGCTTTTCATCAATCACGATCGCGACTTTCTCTACAATTCCGTCACTGTTTACACGCCACACCGAAACATCATCGCCATCGGTCATCATTGCAGCAGTCGGAATTTTGGTTGCAGCAGCTTGTGCCGACACCAAATTCACCGTACCAGACATACCTGGTAAAATGCCCACATCTGTCGGCCTTTCCATCACCATGGTCACCTTGTACGAACCCGTTTTAGGGTCGGCTTCCGTATCGACTTCTTGGAATGTCAGTACATAGGAATTTTCAGGAAACGCATCAAATACCATGGTTGCATCGGTTTCAAACCCAGAAGAAAAGCGCGTAATAAGCTGATCGGGTAATAAGAAAACGACTTTAAGAATTTGATTGGTCTGAATATTCATGACGCCCACTTTGGCGGCAATATATTCATGGTTTTCTGCAGGGATAATGGAAATAGTGCCATCATACGGCGCAACCAAAGTGGTGTAGCGAAGATTCGCGTTAGCTTGATTAAGCACCGCGCGAGCTGAATTGTGGTTCGCTTTCGCTTGGTCGAAATCTTGCTCTGATACCACACGATCTTTACGAAGTTTGATCGCACGTTGATATTGAACATCGGCTAGCTGAAAATTCGCTTTTGCTTGCTTCTCGAGTAGTTGATATTCATCGGGATTTAACTTAGCAAGCTCGTCGCCTTTAGACACGTGCTGCCCAGCGGTCACATCGATGCTCTGCAATAACCCAGGAACACGGAATGCGAGTACCGCTCTGTCACCAGCTTCTGTGGTAGCAGGGAAATTACGCTCAAAGGCATTATTACCGACGGAGACAGTGAAGAGTTTGGCGGGTCTGGACTCAGGTTCAGGCACGGGAGGAAGCTCCTTACCACACCCAGACAACCCAGCTAAGGCAGTCAATAGGACAAGGGAGGCTCTATACATTGGTGATCATCCATATCTATAAATATTTTTATAACATAGATTAATCACATGTAACTTACCAGTCAGCGTAAGATTTATTTAGAGAAAATTATTAAAAAAAATAACGGCTTGGAATAAATTTCCCTAAACCGTTATCTAATCCTTTTTAGGTTTTACCACTACATGTTCTTAAATTCACGATTCACTTTAAACGTGTCTGAGGTGACATAAGCTTCCATGTTGCGGACACTGGTCTCTAACTTCTGGAAATCACCCTCTAAAGTGTTCAATAGCGACTCTGCAGTTTGCCCTTTTTCCCAAGGCTTTTGCTTCAGCGTATGCTCTTGTTTCGCCTTCATTTGGTCGACATACTGAGGTGGTTGTTTTTCAAGCATAAATGTCAAAGCTAAATACGCTAATAACACCAGAAAACTACCACCAAGCAGTGCTGCTGAGATAACTAAGATGCGAACCAACCACACTTCAAGGCCAAAATAGTTCGCTAACCCTGCACACACACCAGACAATTTGCCGTTAATCGTGTCGCGATACAGTTCTCTACTCATAGTTTCGTCTCCAGTTAGGCGACTCCGCATCCAGTATTTTTTCTAGCGTTTTCACTCGGTCTTGCATGGATTCGGCTTGCGCAGAAAGCTTATGCAGACGTTGAAGATCCGTTTCAGAAAGACCATTGCTGGATTTCTTCTTGCTGCGGTAATGTAAGAATAACCATAGCGGTGCCACGAAGATTAAAAAGACAATCAGTGGACCTGCAATTAGAAATGTTGACATAGACAACTCCTAGATTATTTATCGCGGTTTTCAACTTGTTGCTTCAGTTTCGCTAGCTCTTTTTCGATTTCATCTTGAGCTTGTAGCTCGGCAAACTCTTGGTCTAAAGATTTTGCGTTGCCAGTCTTAGCGTAAACGTCCGCTTCAGCTTCTAATTCATCCACTTTACGCGAGAATTGCTCAAACTTCGCCATTGCTTCGTTGGTTTTGCTTGAGTGCAGGTGTTTTTGAACATCACGACGGTTGCTTGCCGCATTGTTACGAATCATTAATGCTTGTTGCTTTGCACGAGTTTCTGCGATCTTTGTTTCAAGTTTACCAATTTCACTCGTCAATTTTTCGATGGTTTCATGAACCAAGGTTTGTTCGGTGTGAAGGCTCTTGATGATGTCTTCCAGTTTTTGCTTTTCGATTAGCGCCGCTCTCGCCAAATCTTCGCGTTGTTTGGTCAGGGCAAGTGTCGCTTTATTTTGCCAATCTAGAATCTGTGTTTCGATAGCTTCTACTTTACGCGCTAGCTCTTTCTTGTCAGCAATTGCTTTTGCTGAGTTGGTACGAACTTCAACTAAGGTGTCTTCCATTTCTTGGATAATAAGACGAATCATCTTTTCTGGATCTTCAGCCTTATCTAATAGTGCACTGATGTTTGAATTTACAATGTCTGCAAAGCGAGAAAAAATACCCATGAGGAACTCCTTAATTACAATGATGGCAAATGCGTTTCAAATCGTTGTGCGACTCTATCAATCCACTTGCTCAAAAATTTACGTTTGTTGTTAAACCTACCATAAATAATCCAAGTAGCGTGCCAACTTTTAAGCCATTTATTATCAGTTACTTACAATAAAATGGTGATTAACTCGAACCATGCTATGATGAATTTAGCCAAGTATTGGTATTTTTCACCACTATGGCTCTTACATGACCTCTCCAGCGATTAATTCATACAAGGACCCGCTATGCAGCAGAACCTCATTGGTGAATCACCTAGCTTTCTCTCTGTTTTAGATAAAGTTTCTCAGCTGGCTCCAATCGAAAGACCTATTCTGATCATTGGCGAACGTGGCACAGGTAAAGAGTTGATCGCACAAAGACTGCATTACCTTTCAAGACGTTGGGATCAACCTTTGATCTCATTGAACTGCTCAACCTTAAGTGAAGGTTTGATTGATTCAGAACTGTTTGGTCATGAATCGGGATCCTTTACGGGTTCGAAAGGGCGTCATCAAGGTCGTTTTGAAAGAGCAGAAGGCGGAACGCTGTTTCTGGATGAGCTGGCGACCACTCCCCTTGCGGTTCAAGAGAAACTACTGCGCGTTATTGAATACGGGCAATATGAACGTGTCGGTGGGCAAAAGGCGCTAAGTGCCAATGTCAGACTGGTGTGTGCAACCAATGCCGACTTACCAGACATGGCATTAAAGGGCGAATTCCGAGCAGACCTATTAGATAGACTGGCGTTTGACGTCATTACTATCCCTCCTTTGCGTGAGCGAAAAGAAGACATCATGCTACTGGCAGAATATTACGCCATTAAGATGTGTCGTGAATTGGAATTGGAGTTGTTTGTTGGCTTTGCCCCCTCTGCCGTTGAATCGCTTTTGGATTATTCTTGGCCAGGGAATGTACGAGAACTCAAAAACGTCATTGAGCGAGCTATCTATCAGCACGGAAAAGATCCATATCCTATTGAATATTTGGTGTTTAACCCATTTAAACCCGCATGGAAAACAGAGCAAGATTCCTCTCCGGAAACTGGCAATGAGCCGTCTAACAGCCATACTTCATCAGAGAGCTTGTTTTCTTTGCCGCTTGATTACAAAGCATGGCAAGAACAACAAGACATCAAGCTACTCAACCAAGCCCTCAAACAGAGCAAATATAACCAGAAACAAGCCGCAGAATTACTTGGGTTAACCTACAACCAATTACGTGGAATGGTGAGGAAGTACGCGATTGTCGGACAAGCTAACGATAAATAGCTGTCCACGCTTGATTATTATTTGGAGCCGAATAAATAAAATGTTAAATTGTCCGGATCTTGAGGCTCCTCTAACGCCTCGTTTCGAAAAGTATTTCTTTTTATGAAAGCACTAATAAGACTATCACTGAGCATCTGTACGCTGAGCTTTCTCGCTGGATGTGGTGAGAGTGTGAATCACGAGCAAATCCGTGAAAAAGGCTTCATTTATTGCGGCCAAGGTAATCCTAGTACCTTCAACCCACAGCTGGTTGATAGTGGCATTACCGCAGAATCGCTGAGTCCTCAAATTTTCGATACACTGCTCACTCTTGATCCGATGACGTACCGACCAAAACAGAACTTGGCGACAAGTTGGTCTGTTGATAAATCAGGTACAGAGTACACGTTCAAACTGCGCCCAAATGTTGCGTTCCAAACGACAGACTGGTTCACCCCTACTCGTAGCATGAATGCACAAGATGTGGTGTTTAGCTTTGAACGTGTCATTGATAGTTCAAACCCATTTCATTATGTGGGTGGCGGCCTATACCCGTGGTTTGCCGGAATCGACTTCAAGACCCTGATTGTCGATATCACCGCGGTTGACGACCTAACAGTGAAATTCCAATTAAGTCGCCCAGACAATTCATTTCTCAATAACATCGCCACCAGCTATGCGGTCATTCACTCTAAAGAGTATGCCAATCAGCTCATTGCAGCGGATGAGAAAAATCGAATCGATTCCAATCCAGTCGGCACTGGCCCTTTCTACTTGGATGAATACCAAATCAACGACCTAGTGCGCTTGAAAAAGAACAAGCACTACTGGAAAGGTGAAGTACAAATGGACCAAGTTGTGTTCGATACTTCGCAACGTGGAACAGGCACACTTGCCAAGCTTCTGCGTAGTGAGTGTGACGTGCTCAACTCACCAATTTCTAGCCAAATCCCTATTATTCAGGCTCATGAAGAGTTGAAGATTTCTGCTACTCCGGCGGTTAATGTCTCTTTCATCGCGCTGAATACTGAGCACCCTGCACTGCGTGACTCTCGAGTTCGTAAAGCGCTCAACTTAGCCATCAATCGTCAGAACATTCTTGATTCTGTGTATTACGGTACAGGAACCAAAGCCTACACCTTGCTTCCTCCGACTTCTTGGGCTCACCAAAAAGACAGCGTTCAAGTTCGCTACGACCGAAACTATGCGGTTGCGCTTCTCAAAGAAGCTGGCGTTGAACCTGGGTTAGAGCTTTCAATGTGGGTACCACTAGAGCCACGCGCATACAATCCAAGTCCAAGAAAAACGGCAGAACTTATCCAAGCAAACTTAGCCGATATTGGTATTGAATTGAAACTCTATACCGACGACCGATTTGACCGCACACAGTTGTCCTCTATTTCCTCAACAGACTTGTTGCTTACAGGCTGGATAGGCAATACCGGTGACCCGGACAACTTCTTACGTCCGCTGCTCTCATGCAGCTCTGAGCGTGCAGGGTTAAACGTCTCGATGTGGTGTAATTCAGACTTTGATTTCCTTCTCGACTTAGCATTAGAGATCAATCAACAAAGGCACCGTGTGAACTTGTACCGACAAGCCCAAAACATTCTCAATGAAGAAGTTCCTGTGATTCCTTTAGCTCATGGCGTGCAATTTCGCGTGCACGATCGTTCGCTAACAGGCTTTAAAGCAAGTCCTTTCAATGCCCAACCTTTTGATCAAGTCAGAAGAGAGGTGCAGTAATGTTTTGGTATACATTAAGACGTGTAAACTTATTCGTTATTACGCTAGGAATTCTGACCTTGGTAGGTTTTTCCCTGCTTCGATTAGACCAAACCTCACCTTGGGCAATTCAAGATTTTTGGCCCGGTTGGATTAGCTATATCACTGAATTATCGACGCTAAACTTTGGCCTAAGCAAACACGGTGTGCCTATCATCGATGAGTTGGTCCTGGTGTTCCCTGCAACGCTAGAGCTGTGCTTCTTTGCCTTTGTGTTGGCACTCATCATCGGTATCCCTTTCGGCACCATTGCTGGTATGAGACAAGGTAAATTTATTGATACCACCATATCGTTCACCTCAATGGCCGGTTACTCTGCGCCTATATTTTGGGTCGCGTTGCTGATGATCATGGTGTTTTCACTGCACTTTGAAATGTTCCCAGTTGGTGGCCGATACGACCTACTTTACGAGATTGAACACGTGACTGGATTCGCGATGATTGACGCCTTTTTTGCCGAGGGTCGCTACCGTGCGAACGCACTACAAAGTGTTATCGAGCACATGGCGTTGCCTTGTCTTGTTTTAGCACTGGCGCCAACGACTCAGGTCATCCGATTGATGAGAGCGTCAGTGGCTGAAGTAATGACGCAAAACTACATCCGCGCTGCGCGAATTAAAGGTCTTTCCACTAGAGAGATCATCACGCAGCACGTGCTAAGAAACGCGATACCTCCGATTATTCCTAAGGTCGGTGTTCAGCTATCGAGTATGTTAACGCTTGCTATTGTTACCGAGTCTATCTTTAACTGGCCGGGCATTGGCCGCTGGTTATTGGATGCCTTATCGAATCAAGATTACGTTTCAATTCAAGCTGGTGTAATTGTGGTGGCTACCTTAGTTTTGACCGCTAATATTCTGTCCGATCTACTGGGCGCGATGATCAATCCACTGGTAAGGAAGGAATGGTATGCTAACAAATAACGTCTACCAAGAAGAACAGATTCCAACCCAGTTCGAACGTTTCTGGCGCAGCTTCCGCAGCAATAATCTAGCTATGTTTGGCTTGTGGTGTTTGGTGCTTATCATTCTGGTCACCGTCACTTCACCGTGGCTAGCCCCGCATGATGCACAAGAACAAACCGGTCACCTATTAACGCCGCCCTCTTGGGATCCTGCGGGAACGGTAGAATACTTTTTGGGTACGGATGACTTAGGCAGAGATATTCTCTCTCGCCTAATAATTGGCTCTCAGTTAACCTTCGGCGCCGCGGTGGTGATTACCTTTATCGCAGCCGTCATTGGTTGTCTGATTGGCGTACTTGCTGGTATGACGCGCGGTTTACTATCAAGCACGCTAAACCACCTGCTTGATACTGTTATGTCGATTCCATCTCTTCTGCTGGCGATTATCTTCGTGGCATTCCTTGGCTTTGGGGAGTTTAATATCTTGCTCGCCTTGTGCTTGGCACTGATCCCGCGCTTTATACGCTCGGTGTACATTGCCGTGCATGCTGAAGTAGAAAAAGACTATATTCTGGCTTCTCGCCTTGATGGTGCGAACGATTTTTACCTGCTATGGAACTCAATCCTTCCGAACATCCTTACCGTGATCGCTCTTGAAGTTACGCTGGCACTGTCAGTCGCAATTCTTGATATCACGGCTTTAGGTTTCCTAGGGCTTGGCGCTCAAGCACCGAGTACCGAATGGGGCTCCATCTTGGGTGATTCGGTCGAGTTGATTTACCTTGCGCCATGGACAGTTACCCTACCCGGCTTAGCTATTATGTTTACAGTTATCGTGATTAACCTCGTCGGTGAAGGTGTTCGCCAAGCGCTAAATGCAGGAATCGAATAATGCCGTTACTTGATATTCGACATCTAACCATCGAGATTGAGACCCCTCAAGGGATGGTTAAAGCCGTAGATCGAATGAGTATTACCCTCAATGAAGGGGAAATTCGTGGCTTAGTAGGTGAATCAGGCTCAGGTAAGAGTTTGGTTGCAAAAGCGATCGTCGGAGTATGTAAAGAAAACTGGAAGGTTTCTGCAGACCGAATGCGCTTAGGTAATATCGACCTACTGCAACTGACGCCGAAAGAAAGACGCCGAGTGATCGCCCGCGATATCGCAATGATCTTCCAAGAGCCATCAACGTGTCTTGACCCTTCTGAAAAAGTAGGTAACCAGCTCGTTGAAGCGATCCCTTCCCATTCGTTTGAAGGTCGTTGGTGGCAACGATTTAAGTGGCGTAAGAAGCAAGCGATCGCATTACTACACAAAGTCGGCATCAAAGACCACTCTCGCCTAATGGACAGTTACTCTTATGAGCTGACAGATGGTGAGTGTCAAAAAGTCATGATCGCAATGGCGATCGCTGCCAAGCCAAAAGTCTTGATTGCTGACGAGCCAACCAACGATTTAGACCCAATTACACAGTCTCAAATATTGCGTCTTTTGAGTCGTATGAACCAGATCAATAACACCACCATCGTGTTGATCGGCCATGACTTAACCACCATTACCCAATGGGCGACTCGCATTACCGTGATGTACTGTGGTCAATCGGTAGAATCCGCTGATACACCGAAGCTGTTGGATGCACCAAAGCACCCGTACACCGTTGCTTTGTTAAAAGCGATGCCAGACTTTAACGACTGGATTCCCCACAAGGAGAAGCTCCAGTCTTTGCCGGGGTCAATTCCACCGCTGCAACATCTTCCTATTGGTTGTCGATTAGGGCCTCGCTGCCCATACGCACAAAGGCAGTGTGTCGAGATCCCACATACGAAACGTATCAAGAACCATAAGTTCAACTGTCACTTCCCTCTGAATATGGAGAAGAAAAAGAAATCATGAGTGCATTATTAGAAGTCAGTGATCTATCTAAAGACTTTACGACTCGCTCTGGTCTTTTCCGTAAGAAGATTCATCAGGCGGTGAAGCCGGTAAGCTTTTCCCTTGAAGCAGGCCAGACGATTGGTTTTATCGGTCAGAATGGCTCTGGGAAATCAACATTAGCGAGAATGCTCGCAGGCATGGTTGAACCGACTGCGGGCGAGATCCGCGTGAACGGCGAAAAGCTAGAACACAAAGACTATTCAACTCGTTGCAAGCTGATTCGAATGATCTTCCAAGATCCGAATACATCACTTAATCCACGCATTCAGATCGGTCGAATTCTTGAAGGCCCATTGAAGCGAAATACCAACATGCCACCAGAAGCCCGTATGCGCCGCGTGAAAGACACGTTATTACGCGTTGGTCTCCTTCCGGAACATGCTTACTTCTACCCTCAGATGCTTGCTGCGGGCCAGAAACAGAGGGTTTGTTTGGCTCGTGCCTTGATACTTCAGCCATCCATCATTGTCGCTGATGAAGCGTTAAATGGTTTGGACATGGCAATGCGCTCTCAAATTATTAACTTGTTCTTAGAGCTGCAAGAAGAGATGGGCGTGTCGTTCGTTTACGTATCTCAACACCTCGGTATTGTTAAGCACATTACCGACAAGATTATTGTCATGCATGAAGGCAATGTGGTTGAGAGTGGGGAAACAGATCAAGTGCTAACCAATCCAACTCACCAAATCACCCAAAGATTGGTTGAGAGCCATTTCTCCAAAGCGCCGAACCACTAACCGGGAATCACGCTACATTTAGCAGAGGGGAAAAGTATGTATCGAACAGCTTCAATGCTTCCCCTCTTGTTGGTGCTGTTGTCCTTTAACGCGACAAGCACACCGCTCACATGGCTAGATAGAAGCTTCGTCGAAACTGCCTTTTATAACGTCGCGCTTCAACACGAATACTCCCAAGGCAACAAACCGCTCGCCAAGTGGAAACAACCGATCAAGATTTGGATCGATCATCGAGTGGGCGATGAGGAACTGCATCAAGAGATCACAGAGCTTCATATCAAACACTTATCTGAAGTCACCCAACATCCAATAACAATCGTCAGTAAAGAGTCCGAAGCGAACGTTAAATGGATATACACAAGGCAGAGCCAGTGGGTATCTGAGGCGAAATCGGTGCTCAAGCTCAAATCAACTCAACATTTAAATAGCGCCATCTGCACGGCGGGCTATAGAACCAATTCTAAAGGCGAGATTGTATACGCTGGGATTGTAATCCCGGTTGATCAGGCAAGATCGCGAGGTAAGCTGGTCGCCTGTATCGTGGAAGAGATCACACAAGTTCTAGGCCTGCCGAATGATTCAGATAAAGCCTACCCTTCTATTTTCAACGACCACACGCCAGAAGACTTATTATCGCCGTTAGACGTAGTGCTACTGCAATTGCTGTATGAACCAGAATTGAAAGCTGGAATGACAAAATCTGAAGTAAAACCTATCGTTCGAAAGATACTCAAGAGATACAGCAAAACAGGTGTGCTTCAGCAAGCTTCTAAAGCCGCACAGCAAGCGCCTTTGTATCAGTTGATTGGGTATTGACGAATATACGTTGGAAGTAACTTAGATGGGATAATTGAATGATAGCGCTGCCTAAGAAGGGCAACGCTGACTTACGATGTTACTGTATTACGAAAGAACTAGCGCTTAGCTGCCTGCTTTTTCAATTCGAAGTCGAACTCATCCGGGAACAAGATAACGCCTTCTTCTTGCTCGTTCGGGAATACTACAACAGCAAGTTCGTCGTCTTCTAGACCGTTCGTCCAGCGACTGTGCCATTTGTTCAACGAAATAGACTCAGCTTTACACTCAGACCAATCACCCGTTGCCCATGATTCTGCGAACTCTTGGTTTGGCCATACTGGAACACAATCTTCATCTTCTGTGTTCAGCATTACACAACCGTGTTCATCGGTTAAGATCCATACTTCACGGTTTGCTACGATTTCTTTCACACAGTATTTCAGGCGTTGCTCGCCCGTATACTTGTTGATTTCAGCGATTTTTTTATCGTCTAGCTGTGTAGTCATCTTAATTTCCTACTTTAGTCAGTAACTTTGCTCTTAAAGCTATTTTATGCCGAGTGTTGTTAACTTCAAACATTATCGATGAAGAAGAAAGTCTACTTCAAAGAAAAACGCCTGCTAAATAAGCAGGCGTTTAATATTAAGCGACTTGATTAAACAAGCTCACCTTGTAGCCAAGGCCAGCCTTGCTTCTTACGGCTTAGTGTATTTTCCATCATTAATACGCCGCCTTTCTCGTGCTTAACCAATTTCTCAGCCCACTCACCTTTGTATAGAAGACGAGTTTGAGCAGTAGTGATATCTGTTAGCATTACCGCAGCGAACGCTAGACCGTCTTTCTCACAACGCTCTTCAAGATCAGCTTCTAGCGCCTCGATCATGCCGTCTACTTGCTCAAGAGTCGCAAGTTCAACTTGACCAACAACAACATCACGACCGTTGAATGGGTAGCCTTTAAGGTCTTTTTCTACTAGCTGTGCAGCAGATAGGCCTTCGATGTTTGTTTTTGCGATTAGAAGCGCTTTGATGAATGCATCAACGTCAGTTACGCCAGCAATTTCAGCAAGCTCAGCAACCGCGTCTTTGTCTTTTTGAGTACATGTTGGAGAAGCGAAACCAACTGTGTCTGAAAGAATTGCAGACATCATTAGTTTAGCGATTTGTTGAGAGATTGCGTGACCTTCAATCTTGAACATGTTGAAAAGTACAGTGTTTGTACAACCAACAGGCCAGATCCAAGCTTCCATTGGGTTTACTGTCATCACGTCGCCTAGACGGTGGTGATCAACAATACCTACGATCTCTGCATCAGCAACATCATCTGGTGCTTGTGCTAGATCTGAGTAGTCTACTAGCCAGATTTTCTCACCAGCAACAGAAGTACGAAGCTCTGGCTTTTCAGCACCAGCGACTTCTAGAATGTGTTGAGTTTCGCGGTTGATCTCGCCTTGGCGAATTGGTGTCGCTTCCTCGCCACGAGCCTTAAGAAGCTCAGTTGCAACTAACGCACTACAAATACTGTCACTATCAGGGTTTTTGTGACCAACAACTAAAATCATGTTTCTTCCTATTACACTAACAATTATGACTCTACCTTTAGAGCCTCTCTTTATTAGCCATACTTTACCTCATTTTTTTAGATTGGTCATGTTTCGTGGGTTTAGCCAATAGTAACAATAGATAAAAAAACAACAAATGCAATTGATAATTATTATCATTCGTATATATTTATCTTAAGCCACTAATTTTGAGTAACACCTATGGATCGACTAATCTCTTTTTTGCCAAGCAGTAGTGCTGCGAAAACAACTCAGTTTTCACTGTCATTTAAGCACCTGCTTTTGCCTGTCTCACTTGCAGCTTTGGTTGCAGCCCCAGCTACACGAGAGCTGACGGTGACTACTTTGTCAGACGCGTTTTGGGCAGTGTCTTGTTATGTTGCTTTAACCTTGGCTATTTACCACTGGTTAAGTCTGTACATAAACAAAGATAACGTCTTCAATAAGCTCGTCCATCAATCTCGTTCAAACCAAGTGGTATTCGCGGCTCTCATGGGCGCGTTGCCCGGCTGTGGCGGTGCGATAGTGGTAACCACACAATTTATCTCGGGAAAACTCGGATTTGGTGCGGTAGTTGCGGTGCTCGTCTCAACCATGGGTGACGCGGCGTTCCTGCTCATAGCGAGCGAGCCTAAGACAGGTTTAGCCATGATGGCGATGGGCGTGATTGTGGGTACTGCTTCAGGTCGAATCATTAACCTATTCCATGCCGATGACTTCTTACGTCCAAAACAGGCTGAGCAAAATGAAGCCGTTCGCAGTTGCTCATCTCAATCCCAAGACAAAGAATCGGTCTCTAAAAAAGCGATAAACCTGCAAGGTTACCTGTGGTCTGTACTGATTATTCCGGGTGCTGCCGTTGCCCTACTTGGCTCTTTTCAAGTCGATGTGAACGAGCTGCTCGCTTTGCCTGAAATGTCGATGGAATGGGCGGGGACAGTTTTGCTGATCAGCTCGATGTTTCTGTGGGGGCTAACCCGTGAAATTGAGGATTACAAATCAGCCATGAGTGAGGACGAAAAGTGTATTGGCTCTCACCCATTGCAAAAGACCGCTCAAGATACAAACTTTGTCACCGCTTGGGTGGTGGTTGCCTTTCTTTTCTTTGAATTTGGCTCTGTGATAGCAAATGTTGATTTTGCGACGCTATTCTCAAGCTGGGGCATCATGCTCCCCCTGGCTGGCGTGTTGATGGGTTTGCTACCGGGCTGTGGACCGCAATTATTGGTCACTAGCTTATACCTTTCAGACGCCCTGCCACTTTCGGCTCAGGTAGGTAACGCAATTTCAAATGATGGTGACGCGCTATTCCCTGCGATTGCGATGGCTCCCAAAGCGGCACTGGTCGCGACCTTATACTCTAGTGTGCCCGCACTAATCTGTGCTTATAGCTACTGGTTTATATTTGAGATCTAACTTGAGTAGAGTTAACTCCATAGGCTTCTGTAAGGTCGGTACTTTGTATCGGCCTTTTTGTTTCCGCCTGCTTAAGTCTTTCCACAGTAAGCGTGCCATGAACACC